>NZ_JALQDN010000020.1:0-70118 GCF_023631205.1 Caballeronia sp. NCF2
GGTCTATTAGCACTGCCGCCCCGCACAGGGGCAACGCTAATAGACCGACGCGAAAACAGGATTCTACGAAAGCGGAAGCAAACAAGCACAAGACCGACACGACAACGGGATCCGGCGACAATCACCAGAACCCACTCAAGCCGCAAGCGACTTCCTAAACGCTGTCCGCGACCCTGGAAACCTCACGATAAACATACTCCCCTTCCCCACTTCGCTTTTAACGTCGAGCTCTGCACCGTGCCGTTGCAGCACATGCTTGACGATGGCAAGCCCAAGCCCTGTCCCCCCCGTATCCCGCGACCGGCTCCGATCCACTCGATAAAACCGCTCCGTCAAACGCGGAATATGCTCCGCAGGAATCCCGAGCCCCGTATCCCGCACCGTAAAAACCGCACGATCCTTCATGCGCTGCCACGTCACCTCGATGGTCCCGCCATCAGGCGTATAACGCACGGCGTTGGTCACGAGATTGCCGAGCGCACTCATCACTTCGGTCTCGACGCCCGCAACCGTCAGCGCATCGTCGCTATGAAACGTGATGCGATGGCGCCCGTTCGACAGATTGTTCGCGTCGTCTTCCAAATGACGCAGCACGGCGCGCATATCCAGCAGTTCATCGCCAGGCGGCCGCATATCGCCTTCGAGATTCGCGAGCACGAGCAGATCGCGCACGATGTTCTGCATGCGCGACGCCTGCTGCTCCATCATGTCGAGATAACGCATGCGATCGGCTTCATCGAGCGGCAACTCACGCATGGTTTCGAGAAAGCCGGATAGCACGGTAAGCGGCGTCTTCAACTCATGCGAGACATTGGCGACGAAATCGCGGCGCATCGAATCCGTGCGCTCCAGTTCGGTAATGTCCTGCGTCAGAAGCAGCTTGCGATTGTCACCGTACGGAAACACCTGCACCGAAACCGTGTACTTGCGATTCACGCCCATGCCGCGCATCACGAGCATCTCTTCGTAGTGGTGCGCGTTCAGATAGCGGACGAAATCGGGATTGCGCACGAGATGCGTGATGTGCTGGCGCAAGTCGCGCTTCGCATCGAGACCGAAGTGCTTCTCGGCGATGTCGTTACACCACTCGATCTGATCGTGATCGTCGAGCATCGCGACGCCGTTCGGTGACGCCTGGATCGCCTGAATGAAGCGCGCATGCTGTTGCTCGACCTGACGCACTTGCGCGTGCCAGCGCTTCGCGAGCTTGTGCAGGCGATAGTAGATCTCGCCCCAGATGCCGAGCGCGCTCGGCACCTCGCCGTAAACCGGCGCTTCGAGCAGACGCCAGAGGCGCTGCATGTGATACGTGACGAAGAAGCCCTGCACGACGAGCATGAGCACCGCGAAGGCAAGCGCGATGCGCAAGCCCGCGAATGCGCCGATCGCGGCGCAGAGCGCGGCGAGCAGCGCGAGGGACACGATCGCACGCGTCCAGATGATGTTCATGTTGTCGGTGAGTCTGAGTGACGTTGATGCGGCAAGTTAGAGCGGATAACGTTGAAGCAGAACTCAGGCGCTCTTCGCAAGCCGGTATCCGCTGCCGCGCACCGTTTCGATCATAGCATCGCAACCCGCCGGCTTGAGCGCAGCACGCAGACGCTTGATATGCACATCGACCGTGCGCTCTTCGACGAACACGTGATCGCCCCACACCTGATCCAGCAATTGCGTGCGGCTGTGCACGCGCTCAGGATGCGTCATGAAAAAGTGCAGCAGGCGAAATTCCGTCGGACCGAGATCGAGCTTGATGTCGTTGCCCGAATGACTCGCCGCCACGCGATGCGTCGCCGGATCGAGACGCAGCCCGTTGATCGCGACGACGTCTTCGGTCAACTGCGGCGCGCGCCGGCGCAACACCGCCTTGATGCGCGCCATCAGTTCCTTCGGCGAGAACGGCTTCGTGACGTAATCGTCCGCGCCGATTTCGAGGCCAAGCACCTTGTCCTGCTCGTCGCCGCGCGCTGTCAGCATGATGATCGGAATGTGCTTCGTGCGCTCGTTGTTGCGCAGCTCTCGCGCGAACGCGATGCCCGACTTGCCCGGCAACATCCAGTCGAGCAACACGAGATCGGGCAGCACGTCGCTGATCAGGTTTTGCGCCTGTTCCGCGTTATACGCACGAATCGGGCAATGTCCCGCATGTTGAAGGTTCACCGAAATCAGTTCGGAGATCGCGGGTTCGTCTTCGACGACGAGGATACTGCTGGGCATCGGCACCTCTTGACCTTTTGCTTGAAATGAAACGATTGCGCGCGATTAACTCAGCGCCTCACGTTCGAGCTGATCGCGCGAAATATGCCGCACGTCGGTGCCCTTGACGATGTAGATGATGAACTCAGCGATGTTCTTCGCGTGATCGCCGATGCGCTCCACCGCTTTCGCGATGAACAGATAATCGAGGCCCGCCGAAATCGTGCGCGGATCTTCCATCATGTACGTCACGAGCTTGCGCACGAAGGCGCGGAATTCCTCGTCGATGGCCTTGTCGTCGCGCACGATCTGCGCGGCGGCAACCGTGTCGAGACGCGCGAACGCATCGAGCGCGCGGCGCAGGATCGATACCGCCATTTCGCCCGACAGCTTGATCTCGGCGATGTTCACCGTGCGGCCCGCGCCGTCTTCGTTGATGCGCTTCACGCGCTTGGCGATCTTCTCCGCTTCGTCGCCGGCGCGTTCGAGATTCGTGATCGTCTTCGAGATCGCCATCAACAGACGCAAGTCACGCGCAGCCGGCTGACGGCGCGCGATGATGTTGCTGCACTCTTCGTCGATCTCCACTTCCATCATGTTCAGACGCGCTTCGGCCGCGATCACCTGATCCGCGATGCCGATGTCGAATTCGTTCAGCGCCTGCATCGCCGCGATGATCTGCGACTCGACCAGACCGCCCATTTCCAGCACTTTCGACGACACCGCGTTGAGATCGGCGTCGAACTGGCTCGAAAGATGTTTATCGGACATATATGCTCCTTAAGCCTTCTGTTTCACCTGGCTGACGATCAGCCGAAGCGGCCCGTGATGTAGTCTTCCGTTTCCTTGCGGGCCGGCTTGATGAAGATCTTTTCGGTGTCGCCGAACTCGATCAATTCACCGAGATACATATAGGCAGTGTAGTCCGAACAACGCGCCGCCTGCTGCATGTTGTGCGTGACGATGACGACCGTGTAATCGCTTTTCAGTTCGGCGATCAGCTCTTCGATACGGCCCGTCGAAATCGGGTCGAGCGCCGAGCAAGGTTCGTCCAGCAGCAGCACTTCCGGACGAATCGCGATGCCGCGCGCGATGCACAGACGCTGCTGCTGGCCACCCGACAGACCGTAGCCGCTTTGCTGCAACTTGTCCTTTACTTCGGTCCAGAGCGCGGCTTTCGTGAGCGCCCATTCGACGCGGTCATCCATTTCCGAGCGCGACAGTTGCTCGAACATCTTCACGCCGAACGCGATGTTGTCGTAGATCGACATCGGGAACGGCGTCGGCTTCTGGAACACCATGCCCACGCGCGCGCGCAGGAGCGAAATATCCTTCGTCGTGTCGAGCAGGTTCGTGCCGTCCATCAGGATTTCGCCTTCGGCGCGCTGCTCCGGATAAAGCGCATACATCTTGTTGAACGTGCGCAGAAGCGTGGACTTGCCGCAGCCCGACGGACCAATGAACGCCGTCACTTTCTTCTCGGGAATGCGCAGGTTGATGTTCTTCAGCGCGTGATACTTGTTGTAGAAGAAGTTGAGGTTGTTCACCTCGATCTTCGGCTTGATGGAATCGGCAGGCTGCGAACTGTGCGTCGGGCGCACGCTGCCCGGCACCGGGCCGCGCTCGATCTGCTTTTCCTGGTGGTTGACACCGCTTTCGACCATGTTCATGGAATCACTCCACCCTTATTTCTTCGAGAAGATCGCGCGCGCCAGGATATTCAGACCCAGCACGCCGAGCGTAATCAGGAACACACCGGCCCACGCGAGCGATTGCCACTGCGGGAACGGACTCATCGCGAACTTGTAGATCGTCACCGGCAGATTGGCCACCGGCTGATTCATGTCCCACGAGAAAAATTGATTCGACAGCGCCGTGAAAAGCAGCGGCGCGGTTTCGCCGGCGATACGCGCGACCGCCAGCAACACGCCCGTCACGATGCCGCCCACCGACGCCTTCAGCGTGATCGACATCACCATCTTCCACTTGGGCGTGCCAAGTGCGAACGCGGCTTCGCGCAATGCGTTCGGCACGAGCTTCAGCATGTTTTCCGTCGTGCGAATCACGATCGGAATCTGCAGCAGCGCCAACGCGATCACGCCGGCCCAGCCCGAGAAGCGGCCCATCTTCGCGACGACGATCGCATACACGAAGAGACCGACGACGATCGAAGGCGCCGACAGCAAGATGTCGTTGATGAAGCGCGTGACGCTCGCGAGCCAGCGCTTCTGGCCGTACTCCGCGAGGTAGACGCCCGCGAGAATGCCGAGCGGCGTGCCGACGAACGTTGCGAGCACGACGAGCATCAGCGAGCCGACGATCGCGTTGGCGAGACCGCCGCCATCGGTGTTCGGCGGCGGCGTCGATTGCGTGAACAGATCGACCGACAACCCGCCGATGCCGAGCCTGAGCGTCGTGAAGAGAATCCACACGAGCCAGATGAGGCCGAAGGCCATCGCGGCGAGCGAGAGCGTCAGCGCAACCGCGTTCGTGCCGCGGCGGCGGCGCTGCAGCTTCTGACGCGTGGCTTCCACGCGGCTCGAATCCTGGTTGAACGTAGCGGGACGGCTCATTATTTACGGCCCTCCCCGCGTTCCATGCGCAGAAGCATCAGCTTCGAGAGCGCGAGCACGAAGAACGTGATGACGAAAAGAATCAGACCGAGCTCCATCAACGCCGACGTATGCAGGCCCGGACTCGCTTCCGCGAATTCGTTCGCGAGCGCCGAGGTGATGCTGTTGCCGGGCGAGAAGAGCGACACGTTGTCGAGCAGGTTCGTATTGCCGATGACGAACGTCACAGCCATCGTCTCGCCGAGCGCGCGGCCGAGGCCGAGCATGACGCCGCCGATCACGCCGGCGCGCGTATAGGGCAGCACGATCTTCCACATGACTTCCCACGTCGTGCAGCCGATGCCGTATGCCGATTCCTTCAGCAGCACGGGCGTCACTTCGAACACGTCGCGCATCACGGATGCGATGTACGGAATGATCATGATCGCGAGAATCACGCCGGCGCACAGAATGCCGATGCCGATCGGCGCGCCTTGAAAGAAGATGCCGATCAGGGGCACGTCGCCGAGCAGCTTGCCGAGGGGCTTTTCGAAGTATTGCGCGAAGATCGGCGCGAACACGAGCAGGCCCCACATGCCGTAGACGATCGACGGAATCGCCGCGAGAAGTTCGATCGCGACGCCGAGCGGACGGCGCAGCCACGCGGGCGACAGTTCGGTCAGAAAGAGCGCGATGCCGAAGCTCACCGGCACCGCGATGATGAGCGCGATGATCGACGTCGCAATCGTGCCGTAGATGGGCACGAGCGCCCCGAACGAGTCGCTGGGCGGATCCCATTCCGAACGCCAGAGGAACGAGAGGCCGAATTTCTGAATGGTCGGCATCGACGCGATGATCAGCGAAACGATGATGCCGCCGAGCAGGAGCAGCGTGATGACAGCCGCAAGCCGCGTCACGCCGCCGAAAATGATGTCGCCGATGCGGCTCGGCGCGCGCTGCGTATGCGCCGCCGGCACGGCCGACGATAGGTTGATGTCCGACATGGGAGCCTTGGTTTCGCTACGTGTCAGACCGCGCGGCGAACGTTGGCTCGCCGCGCGGCTTCCTTGCTGCGTTGCTGTCCCGCGAATCAGAAGCTTAGGACAGTTTCAAACGACTGCTTGCTTCCCTTATTCCGCGACCGCCTTGCCCGATGCGTCCTTGACCTTCGCCTTCCATTGCGTCTTGATTTCGGCGACGACCGAATCCGGCAGCGAGATATAGTCGAGATCGTTCGCAGCCTGGCCGCCGTTCTTGAACGCCCAGTCGAAGAATTTCAGCGTTTCCGTGCCCTGCGCCGGCTTCTCTTGCGTCGCGTGCAGCAGCACGAAGGTCGCGCCGACGATCGGCCACGCGTTCTTGCCCGGCTCGTCCGTCAGAATCTGATAGAACGACTTCGACCAGTCCGCGCCCGCTGCCGCTGCCTTGAACGTGTCGGTCTTCGGCTCGACGACCGTGCCGGCCGAATTCTTCATGCCGACGTAGGTCATCTTGTTCTGCTTCGCGTACGCCCATTCGACGTAGCCGATCGCGCCCGGCAGACGCTGCACGAATGCCGCGACGCCGTCGTTGCCCTTGCCGCCCGTGCCCGTCGGCCAGTTGACCGTCGAACCTTCGCCGACCTTCGACTTCCACTCGGTGTTCACCTTCGACAGATAGTTCGTCCAGATGAAGCTCGTGCCGGAGCCGTCGGCGCGGCGCACGACCGCGATGTCCGTATCCGGCAGCTTGACCTTCGGGTTCAGCGCGGCGATTTCCGGGTCGTTCCACTTCTTGATCTTGCCGAGGTAGATGTCGCCGAGCACCTGGCCCGATAGCGTCACTTCGCCAGCTTTCACGCCCGGCACGTTGATGACCGGCACCACGCCGCCGACGACCGTCGGGAACTGGAACAGGCCGTTCTTCGCGAGTTCGTCGTCTTTCAACGGAGCGTCCGAGCCCGCGAAATCCACGGTCTTCGCGATGATTTGCTTGATACCGCCCGACGAGCCGATGCCTTGGTAGTTCACCTTGCCGCCGCCCGTTTTCTGGTAGGCGTCCGCCCACTTCGTGTAGATCGGCGCTGCAAAGGTGGAACCCGCGCCGGTGATGTCGGCTGCTTGAGCGGAGATGGCGAACACTGCACCAATCAGGCCGGCCAGCGCGGTTTGCATCAATTTCATTCTTAATCTCCAGTAGTGAGCGTGTGTCGCGTGAGCGTGTAGACGACACCGCGAAATATAGGAGGAGTCTGTGACAGTAATATGACTAATCGTGAAGCCAGCATGTCAATGCGCTTACGTGCTGAAAGTTTGATCACAGCCGATCCGTCAAGCCAGCGGCGCAAATAAAAAAGCGGGCCGAAGCCCGCTTTTAGCGAAACGCGACGAACTTCAGTGAACGCCTACGAAGTCGCGTCCTTTACGACCTGCGCAATCGTTTCCGCGTATCGAACCGCGTCCTGTTGCGCCGATGCTTCCACCATCACGCGCAAGACCGGTTCGGTTCCCGACGCGCGAATCAAGACCCGGCCGTGCGATTGGAGGGATTGCTCGGCTTGCTCGACCGCGCGGCGAATCGCGGCGCTGCCTTTCCAGTCCGCGCCCGCGCTCATCCGCACGTTGATGAGCTTTTGCGGGAACAGGCTGACGCCGCGAAGCAGATCGGCGAGCGACTTGCCGCTGCGCTGGATCGCTGCAAGCACGAGGAGCGCCGAGACGATGCCGTCGCCGGTCGAGTGACGGTCCAGCGAAAGGATGTGGCCCGAGCCTTCCGCGCCCAGCAGCCAGCCGTTCTCGCGCAATTTTTCGAGGACGTAGCGGTCGCCGACCGCCGCGCGCACGAACTGCACGCCCGCCTCCTTCAGCGCCACCTCGACGGCCATGTTGGTCATCAGCGTGCCGACTGCGCCTTCCACCTTGCCATCGGTCGCGATGCGATCCTTGACCAGCACGTAGAGCAATTCGTCGCCGTTATAGAGACGGCCGGACGAATCGACGACCTGCAGACGGTCCGCGTCGCCGTCGAGCGCGATGCCAATATCCGCCTTGTGCTCGACCACCGCGCGCACGAGCGCGTCCGGGGCGGTCGCGCCAACGCCGTCGTTGATGTTGAAGCCGTTCGGCGACACGCCGATCGACACGACTTCCGCGCCGAGTTCATGGAAAACGTGCGGCGCGACGTCATATGCGGCGCCGTGCGCGCAATCGACGACGAGCTTCAGACCGCGCAAGTCGAAACTCGCGGGAAAGGTGCTCTTGCAGAATTCGATGTAGCGTCCGCCTGCATCATCCAGACGCCGGGCTTTACCGAGGCGCTCGGAAGGCGCGCATTCCATCGGCTGCTCGAGCTGGCGCTCGATTTCCAGTTCGACTTCGTCGGGCAGCTTGTTGCCGTCGGCGGAGAAAAATTTGATGCCGTTGTCGTCGTACGGATTGTGCGACGCGCTGATCACGACGCCCGCCGACAGCCGCAGTGCCCGCGTCAGATAGGCGACGCCAGGCGTCGGCATCGGGCCGGCCAGCATCACGTCGACACCCGCCGCCGAAAAGCCGGATTCCAGCGCGGCTTCGAGCATGTAGCCCGACACGCGCGTGTCCTTGCCGATCAATACCGTCGGACGATTGCCCTTCTTTTGCTGTGCGCGGTCGGCGCCCGCAAGCACCTTTCCGGCCGCGTAGCCGAGCTTGAGTACGAAATCCGGCGTGATCGGCGCGACGCCTACGCGGCCGCGGATGCCGTCGGTTCCAAAATATTGACGTGCCATTGTTGCTTGACCCTCCTCGCGACCGTTCGGCGCATCGTATCGGTCCACGATTTTAGTTAATGAGTTCTATCGGCGCGCGCCTGCGCCCAAATTGCTGATGAATGAGGCCAGTGTCAATAATGCCCATTCCCGGCAGCATTCTTTGTTGCCTGCCAGACTTTCAGCGCATCGACGGTTTCGGCGACATCGTGGACGCGGATGATGGCCGCGCCCCGCTCTGCCGCGCACACCGCCGCGGCGACGCTCGCCGCGAGCCGCTCGCCCGCGCCGCGTCCGGTGACGGCGCCAAGCATCGACTTGCGCGACATGCCCGCGAGCAACGGAAAGTTCGTCCCGGCGGGCGACGTGTCCGTGAGATGCGCGAGCAACGCGTAATTATGCTCGACCGTCTTGCCGAAGCCGTAACCCGGATCGAGACTGATGCGCTCTGTCGCAATGCCCGCGCGCCCGAGCGCGGCGACGCGCTCCGCGAAGAACGCGCGCACGTCGGCGACGACGTCTTCGTACACCGGCTCGTGAAGCTGCATCGTGCGCGGCTCGCCGAGCATGTGCATCACGCAAAGTCCGCAGTTGCTGCCCTTGACGGCGTCGATCGCGCCGTCCTGACGCAAGCCCCAGATGTCGTTGATCATGTCCGCGCCGGCGTCGAGCGCGGCGCGCATCACGGCTGGTTTGTACGTGTCGACGGAAAGCGGCACTCGAACGGCGCGCAATGCCTCGACTATCGGCACCACGCGCTCGAGTTCCTCGTCGAGCGGCACGGGCGGCGCGCCGGGACGCGTGGATTCACCGCCGATATCGATCATGTCGGCGCCGTCGGCGAGCATCTGCTCGGCGCGAGCCAGTGCGGCGTCGCGCGAAATGAAGCGGCCGCCATCGGAGAACGAGTCCGGCGTAACGTTGAGGATGCCCATGACGAGCGGGCGGTCGAAGGTCAGCGTGAAGCGTCCGCATTGGAGCGGCGCGGCTGAAATCGGGGATGGGGTTGAAGTGGCCAAGCGGATAGAACGGAACGGAGGGACTGAGACGGCGCCGCGTTCAGCACCTGATTAAAAACGGACGCCAGAAAGTGAAAATGGGCCGGCGTGCTATGCACACCGGCCCATGAACTCATGCAGGAAACTCAGGCCGTTGCCGGCGCGTTACCCGGTTTGACCTCGGTGCCGCTGCTACCACCGGATGGCGTGTCGCCGGACGGCGGCGGCATGTTCTTCGGCGGACGCGGCGGACGATCCGACATGATGTCGCCAATCTGGTCCGCGTCGATGGTTTCCCATTCGAGCAGCGCCTTGGTCATCGCTTCGACCTTGTCGCGGTTGTCTTCCAGCAGCTTCCGGGCGAGCGCATATTGCTCGTCGAGGATGCGGCGGATTTCCGCATCGACCTTCTGCTGCGTGGCTTCGGACACCGACTTCGCGCCCATCTTGCCGAACATGCCGTTGTCTTCCGTATCGACGTAGACCATCGTGCCGAGCACGTCGGACATGCCGTAGCGCGTCACCATGTCGCGCGCCATCTTCGTTGCGCGCTCAAAGTCGTTCGACGCACCGGTCGACATCGAATTCAGGAACACTTCTTCCGCTGCGCGGCCACCGAACAGGATCGCGATTTCCTCCAGCATCTTGTCGCGATACAGGTTCACGCGGTCATGCTCGGGCAACTGCCACGTAACGCCCAGCGCCCAGCCGCGCGGCATGATCGTGACCTTGTGCACCGGATCGGCATGCGGAAGCAGCTTCGCAACCACCGCGTGACCCGACTCGTGGTATGCCGTATTGCGACGCTCTTCTTCGCGCATCACAGCCGATTTGCGCTCCGGACCCATGAAGATCTTGTCCTTCGCGTCCTCGAAATCCTGCATCTCGACGATGCGCTTGCCGCGACGCGCCGCGAACAGCGCAGCCTCGTTCACGAGATTCGCGAGATCGGCGCCCGAGAAACCCGGCGTGCCGCGCGCGATGACCGATGCATCGACGTCGTTCGCGATAGGCACCTTGCGCAGGTGCACCTTCATGATGTGCTCGCGGCCGCGGATATCCGGCAGACCGACATAGACCTGACGGTCGAAACGGCCCGGACGGAGCAGCGCCTTGTCCAGCACGTCCGAACGGTTCGTCGCCGCGATCACGATCACACCGGAATTCGCCTCGAAGCCGTCCATCTCGACGAGCATCTGGTTCAGCGTCTGCTCGCGCTCGTCGTTGCCGCCGCCCATGCCGGCGCCGCGATGACGGCCAACCGCGTCGATTTCGTCGATGAACACGATACACGGCGCATGCTTCTTCGCCTGCTCGAACATGTCGCGCACACGAGCCGCGCCCACGCCGACGAACATTTCGACGAAGTCCGAACCCGAAATGCTGAAGAACGGCACTTTCGCTTCGCCCGCGATGGCGCGCGCCAGCAGCGTCTTACCGGTTCCCGGCGGGCCGACCAGCAGCACGCCGCGCGGAATGCGTCCGCCGAGCTTTTGGAATTTCTGCGGGTCGCGCAGGAAGTCCACGAGTTCCGAGACTTCTTCCTTGGCTTCGTCGCAACCCGCGACGTCGGTGAAATTGATTGCGTTGTTGTTTTCGTCGATCAGCCGCGCTCGCGACTTCCCGAACGAAAACGCCCCGCCTTTGCCGCCTCCCTGCATCTGCCTCATCATGTAGAACCAGAAGCCGATGATCAGGATCGTAGGTCCGAGGTAGTACAGCGCGGAGACGAGCGCATTCGGTTCATCGTCAGCCTTGCCGCTGACCTGAACGCCGTATTTCATCAAGTCGCCGACCATCCATATGTCGCCGGGCGACACGATCTGGTACTTCTGGCCGTCGTTCGGAGTGACCGTCAGATTGCGGCCCTGAACGGTGACGTTCTTGACTTTGCCGTTCTTCGCGTCGTCCATGAACTGCGAATAGGACACACCTTCCTGGACGCGGGGCTTATCGAACTGCTTGAACACCGTAAACAGCACCAGTGCGATCACGAGCCACACTGCCGCTTTAGAGAACATATTGTTGTTCAAAGCACCACTCCTCACTCATAGACGGGCGCCTACATAAACCTTGCGACGCCACCAAAGCATTCTAATCCAGACCGCTAACCCCTGCCATAAGGTTTAACTACCGCACAAATAGCGGCAGAGAGGTTTTTTTCGGCATATTCCGCGAAAATATCGCCGTAATTCGCCGAATCGCTCGAGCGGGCCGTTCAGTTCGGTTGCTTGAGCCGCCGCCCGAGAATAAAAGTCTCCGACGATTTGTCGCGAGAAGCTTTCGGCTTGCGTGGCGCAACCACCTTGAACTGTTGCTTGAACTTCTCAACGATCTGGCTGTATCCGCTGCCGTGAAAACATTTGACCAGCAGCGCACCCTCCGGTTTCAGATGGTTCTGCGCGAACTCCAGCGCCAGATCGCATAGATGCTCGATGCGCGCGGCATCCGCACTCGCCACGCCTGAGAGGTTGGGGGCCATGTCGGAGATTACAAGGTCCACCTGACGCTCGCCGACGATTTCATCGAGTTGCGCGAGCACTTCGTCCTCGCGAAAGTCGCCTTGGATAAACGTGACGTCCGAAATCGGCTCCATCGGCAGAATATCCAGCGCGATGATCGTGCCGTCGATGCCGCCCTGGCGCTCGGCATCGCGCTTCGCGCCCTGCGCGAGTTTGTTGCGCGCGTACTGGCTCCAGGAGCCGGGCGTCGAGCCGAGATCGACGATGACCTGACCCGGCTTGATGAGTTTGTCCTGCTCGTCGATCTCCTTCAGCTTGTATGCGGCGCGCGCGCGATAGCCCTCGCGCTGCGCCATCTTTACGTAGGGATCGTTGATGTGGTCATGCAACCACGAATGATTAAAACGGTTCTTTGCCATTCAAACTGAGCTCATGTGGCGCGCTGACAGCACGCCCGGTGCGTATTTTGCTGCATCGCGCGAGGCTTTTAGCGGATAATACGCGTCTTGTCGGCCGGACCGGTCCTCGGCGCGCTCGCGCTCCGAAAACCCGTGCATCCGGCCTGTTCTGTTTCTGGTGGGCGGTGGCGCGACCGATGCGCCGAAGATCCGGCACGAAGCCGTGCGCTTTCGCTGCAGCGTGTTCAAACCGCCTCGCGAATCTACCTCACGCCGCCCACATTTTAGTCGAGTCCGAAATTTCTCATGCCAGCTCTTAAACTCTCCCCCGCCGAACGCGCCGATCTGCGCTCCCAGGCCCATGCGCTCAAGCCCGTCGTGCTCGTCGGCGCGGAGGGTCTGACCGATGCCGTGCTGAAGGAAATCAACGTCCACCTGGAAGCGCATCAGCTCATCAAGGTCCGCGTATTCGGCGACGAACGCGAAGCACGCGTCGAAATCTACGACGAAATCTGCGATCGCCTGAACGCCGCGCCTATTCAGCATATCGGCAAGCTGCTCGTGATCTGGAGACCCGAAGGCGCCGCTCCGAAAACCCGCTCCACCCGCACGCGCAGCACGATGCCTCCGAGCGCAGGCGAAGCCGCCGAACGCGAGACGAAGGGCCGCGCGCCGCGCACGGTGAGGGCAGTGAAAATCACCCGCGATGCGCCCGCGTTCAAGAAACCCAAAAAGCAGACGCTGAAGGTACTGGGCAACGAACGTGTGACCGCCGGCGGCAACGTGAAGCGCGCGAAGAAACGTCAGACCAGCTCGAAGCGCCAGCATCAGACGGTCAAATGATTGAACGGCGTGTGCATTTCCAATGAAACGCACGCGCCGTCCCGAGCAAGCGCGATTCAGCTTCGCGCTCTTTTCGCCGCCACCTTGGCGGATTTCCCCTTCGGCACGATCTTGACGGGCGCCGCGCCCGGCAAGCGCCACACCAGCGCAATGCCGAACAGGCATTCGATCAGATAGATCGCGCTGGATAGGCCGTGCAGAATGCCGAACTCCTTCGCATACGGCGAGCTCGCGAGATCGGTGCCCGCTTCCTGCGCCGCCATTCGCAGCGAGTTCATGAACGGCTGCAAGGCGAAATAGCCGACCAGCACGCACACGAGCATCACCGCGACGATCCACCGCACGCGTTTGTAATCGACGATGCCGCTTTTCACGAAGCGATTGCCGATGAGGATCAGCACCAGCGCGCTGATCACGCCGATGATCGCCTCGATGCGGAAGAGCTGCGCCGCCACCGAGCCCGCCGACGTGCGGTCGAGCATCGAAAAGAGCACGGGCGCAGCGACCAGGCCGAGGGTCAGCAGACTGCCGACCCAGACCATGCTGATGGTGCGAAAGAGCCGGTGCTCCATCAGACGTAGCGAACCGCGATGATCTCGTATTCGCGTGCGCCGCTCGGCGCCTGCACCGATGCCACGTCGCCTTCCGACTTCGCGATCAGTGCGCGCGCGATCGGCGAGCTCACGGAGATGAGGCCGTGATCGATGTCGGCTTCGTCATCGCCGACGATCTGATACGTCACCATGTCGCCCGATTCCAGGTCCTCGAGTTCGACGGTCGCGCCGAACACCACGCGACCTTCCGCTTCGACCTGCGTCGGATCGATCACTTGCGCGGCGGCCAGCTTCGACTCGATTTCCGCGATGCGGCCCTCGATGAACCCCTGCTTTTCCTTCGCGGCGTCGTATTCCGCGTTTTCCGACAAGTCGCCTTGCGCGCGCGCCTCCGCGATCGCGTTGATGACCGCCGGACGCTCCACGGCCTTCAGGCGTTGCAATTCGTCGCGCAGCAACTCCGCGCCGCGCTTCGTCAAAGGAATCGTGCTCATAGACCACTCACAAACAATTTCGTCAAAAAAATTACCGCGGTTAAGCGCATCTCCCACAGAGCAGGAGACGCCGCTTAACCGCGGCTCGTGATACTTAGACCAGTAATCGAAGCCTTAGTTTAGGCGAGCATGCAAGCCTTGTAAATCATAGACTTCCAAATCTCGGAGATACCTCAACCCTTCGACCGCCGCGCGCGCTCCCGACATCGTCGTGTAGTACGTGACCTTGTTGGCCTGCGCGCTCATGCGGATCGAGCGCGAATCGGCGATGGCGGCGCGCGTTTCGTCGACGGTCGTGAACACGAGCGCCATCTCGCCGTTCTTGATCATGTCGACGATGTGCGGACGGCCGTCTTTCACCTTGTTGACGACCTTCACCGGCACGCCTGCCGCCGCGATGGCCGCGGCCGTGCCCTTGGTTGCGACGATCGGATAGCCGAGCTCGTGCAGCATCTGCGCGACTTCGACGGCCTTCGGCTTGTCGGCGTCCATCACGGTCAGAAGCACCGTGCCCGATTCCGGCAGACGCGAGCCCGCCGCGAGCTGCGACTTGAAGAGTGCTTCGCCGAACGTGCGGCCCACGCCCATCACTTCGCCGGTCGAGCGCATTTCGGGTCCGAGCACCGGATCGACCGCCGGGAACTTCACGAACGGGAACACCGCTTCCTTCACGCTGAAGTACGGCGGAATGACTTCCTTCGTCACGCCTTGTGCCTTGAGCTTCTGGCCGACCATCGCGCGAGCAGCGATCTTGGCGAGCGGCAAACCGGTTGCCTTCGACACGTACGGCACCGTGCGCGATGCGCGCGGGTTCACTTCCAGCACGTAGATGATGTCCTTCTTGGAGCCGTCGTCTTGCGGGACTTGCTGAATCGCGAACTGCACGTTCATCAGGCCGATGACGTTCAGTGCCTTCGCCATTGCGGCGGTTTGCCGCTTCAGTTCGTCGACGGTTTCCTGCGACAGCGAATACGGCGGCAGCGAGCAAGCCGAGTCGCCCGAGTGCACGCCCGCCTGTTCGATGTGCTCCATCACGCCGCCGATGAACACGTCGTCGCCATCGGAGATGCAGTCGACGTCGCATTCGATCGCGTCGTTCAGGAAGCGGTCGAGCAGCACCGGCGAATCGTTCGACACCTTCACGGCTTCGCGCATGTAGCGCTCGAGGTCGCGCGGCTCGTGGACGATTTCCATCGCGCGGCCGCCGAGCACGTACGACGGACGCACGACCAGCGGATAACCGATTTCCTCCGCGAGCTTCAGCGCTTCGTCTTCGGCGCGCGCCGTGCGATTCGGCGGCTGACGCAGATCGAGATCCTTGAGCAGCTTCTGGAAGCGCTCGCGGTCTTCGGCGGCGTCGATCATGTCCGGCGACGTGCCGATGATCGGCACGCCGTTCGCTTCCAGATCGAGCGCGAGCTTGAGCGGCGTCTGGCCGCCGTACTGCACGATCACGCCGACCGGCTTTTCCAGATCGACGATTTCGAGCACGTCTTCGAGCGTCAGCGATTCGAAGTACAGACGGTCGGACGTGTCGTAGTCGGTGGACACCGTCTCCGGATTGCAGTTGACCATGATGGTTTCATAGCCGTCCTCGCGCATGGCGAGCGCGGCATGCACGCAGCAGTAGTCGAACTCGATGCCCTGCCCGATCCGGTTCGGGCCGCCGCCCAGCACCATGATCTTCTTCTTGTCGGTCGGATTCGCTTCGCACTCTTCTTCGTACGTCGAGTACATGTAGGCGGTCTTCGTCGCGAACTCGGCCGCGCACGTGTCGACGCGCTTGTACACCGGGCGCACCTTCATTTCGTGACGCTTCTTGCGCACGTCTGCTTGCGTCGAACCGGTCAGCTTCGCCAGACGCCGGTCCGAGAAGCCGCTCTTCTTCAGATACAGCAGTTCGTCACGCGTGAGGCTCGCGAGCGTGCGGCCTTCGAGCGCCTTTTCCTTGAGGATGATCTGTTCGATCTGCGCGAGGAACCACGGATCGATCGACGTCTCTTCGAAGATTTCTTCCATCGTCAGGCCGAGACGGAAGGCGTCGCCGAGATACCAGATGCGGTCCGGACCCGGCTCGCCAATTTCGCGGATGACTTCGTCGCGGCTCGTGGTCTTCTCATCGAGACCGTCGACGCCGACTTCCAGACCGCGCAACGCCTTCTGGAACGATTCCTGGAACGTGCGGCCCATTGCCATGACTTCGCCGACGGACTTCATCTGCGTGGTCAGGCGCGAATCGGCTTCGCGGAATTTCTCGAACGCGAAGCGCGGCACCTTCGTCACGACATAATCGATCGTCGGTTCGAACGATGCGGGCGTTTGTCCGCCGGTGATTTCGTTCTTGAGTTCGTCGAGCGTGTAGCCGCACGCGAGCTTCGCGGCGACCTTGGCGATCGGGAATCCCGTTGCCTTCGATGCCAGCGCCGACGAACGCGACACGCGCGGATTCATTTCGATGACGACCATGCGGCCGTCCTTCGGGTTGATCGCGAACTGCACGTTCGAGCCGCCGGTATCGACCCCGATCTCGCGCAGCACCGCGAGCGACGCGTTGCGCAGCACTTGATACTCTTTGTCGG
Source organism: Caballeronia sp. NCF2 (assembly GCF_023631205.1). NCBI lineage: Bacteria > Pseudomonadati > Pseudomonadota > Betaproteobacteria > Burkholderiales > Burkholderiaceae > Caballeronia > Caballeronia sp. NCF2. Next base: position 16,798 of record NZ_JALQDN010000020.1, read on the forward strand.
TGAGCGTCTGCGCCGGCGCGACGGTGATGGAATCGCCGGTGTGCACGCCCATCGGGTCGAGGTTCTCGATCGAGCAGACGATGATGCAGTTGTCCTTTTTATCGCGGACGACTTCCATCTCGTACTCTTTCCAGCCGAGCAGCGATTCTTCGATGAGCAGTTCGCGCGTCGGCGAGAGATCGAGACCGCGACGGCAAATCTCTTCGAACTCTTCCTTGTTGTACGCGATGCCGCCGCCCGAGCCGCCCAGCGTGAACGACGGACGAATCACGGTCGGATAGCCGCCGCTGCCGGTCGCTTCGGCGATCTGCTGCTGCACGGCGAGCGCTTCTTCCATCGAATGCGCGATGCCCGACTTGGCCGAACCGAGGCCGATCTTCGTCATCGCGTCTTTGAACTTCTGGCGGTCTTCCGCCTTGTCGATCGCTTCCGGCGACGCACCGATCAGCTCGACCTTGTACTTTTCCAGCACGCCGTGATGGAACAGGTCGAGCGCGCAGTTGAGCGCGGTCTGTCCGCCCATGGTCGGCAGGATCGCGTCCGGGCGCTCTTTCGCGATGATGCGTTCGACCACTTCCCACGAAATCGGCTCGATATACGTGACGTCGGCCGTGTTCGGATCCGTCATGATCGTCGCCGGATTGCTGTTGACGAGGATGACCTTGTAGCCTTCCTCACGCAGCGCCTTGCATGCTTGCGCGCCCGAATAATCGAACTCGCACGCCTGGCCGATGATGATCGGACCCGCGCCGATGATGAGGATGCTCTTGATGTCTGTGCGCTTCGGCATAACTGTGCTCTGTATATTTGCGATGTTCTGTTCTTAGGCTGCGACCTTCTGTGCTTCCATCAGCTTGATGAAGCGGTCGAACAGATACGCGATGTCGTGCGGGCCGGGCGACGCTTCCGGATGGCCCTGGAAGCAGAAGGCGGGCTTGTCGGTGAGCGCGAAGCCTTGCAGCGTGCCGTCGAAGAGCGAGACGTGCGTGACTTTCGCGTTGGCGGGCAGCGTCGACGCATCGACCGCGAAACCGTGGTTCTGCGACGTGATGACCACGCGGCCGTCGTCCATGTCCTTCACCGGATGGTTCGCGCCGTGGTGGCCGGTCTTCATCTTCATCGTCTTCGCGCCGACGGCGAGACCCATGATCTGATGGCCGAGGCAGATGCCGAACGTCGGAATGCCGCGCTCGATGAATTCCCTGGTGGCCGCGATGGCGTAATCGCACGGCTCCGGATCGCCGGGGCCGTTCGACAGGAAGATGCCGTCCGGATTGAGCGCGAGCGCATCGGCGGCGGTCGATTTCGCGGGCAGCACGGTCACGTGGCAACCGCGCTCCGCCAGCATGCGCAGGATGTTGTACTTCACGCCATAGTCGAACGCGACGACGCGAAACTTCGGCGCTTCCTGCTTGCCGTAGCCGCTGCCCAGACGCCATTCGGTCTGCGTCCATTCGTAGGGCTGGTCCGTCGACACGACCTTCGCGAGGTCCATGCCCGCGAGGCCCGGGAATGAGCGTGCGAGCTCGAGCGCTTTCGCTTCGTCATCGGAACCGGCGAGAATGCAGCCGTTCTGCGCGCCCTTCTCGCGCAGGATACGCGTGAGCTTGCGCGTGTCGATGCCGGCGATCGCGACGACGCCTTGCGCCTTGAGATAGTCGGAGAGCGTCTGCTCGGAACGGAAGTTGGATGCGAGCACCGGCAGGTCGCGAATGATGAGGCCGGCGGCATGGACTTTGGTGGCTTCGACGTCTTCGGCGTTCACGCCGTAGTTGCCGATGTGCGGATAGGTCAGCGTGACGATCTGGCGGGCATAGCTCGGATCGGTCAGGATTTCCTGATAACCGGTGATGGCGGTGTTGAACACCACTTCGCCGATCGTCGAACCGGGCGCGCCGATCGATTGACCACGAAAGACCGTGCCGTCGGCAAGTGCGAGAAGTGCGGGGGAAAATGACGGCAACACGGGAAGCTCCTTGGGGAACACCCTGTTACCGACCTGTCTGTCCGAAATTCAGGCTTGGCTTCCCGTCGCTCGAAGAACGAGGGGTTTCCTTCGCGCAGTGTGGCGGCGGCTCGCGAGGCGCGCGTCGCGGTTCGGTTCAGCTCGCTTGCATGGGCAAACGCAGTGACGAAGCGGGCGACTGGCGGCGTGCGGCGCGCGCCGACTGGCGCAGCGAACGACGGTGTGTGGGAGGTAGGCGCTAGGGTGCGGGTTGATGTGCTCAAACCTTCGAATTATAGCGTTAAATTGACACATCTGCCAAATTTGGGAGCGCTCTGCTTGCCTCCCGCCGCCCCGATCACGACGCCGCGTTTTCCACTTCCGCCTCGCGTTCGTGCAGCGCGCGGCCCGGCAACATGTACCAGATCGCGCTCGCCACTTGCAGCGCAATCAGTGCCGCCCACACCGAAATATGCGCCGATGCCGGATAGCGCCCCGCTTCCGCAGGCCAAAGCGACAACATAGTGCCGACCCCGACCTGAAAGCCGAAGATCAGCAGGAAGATGACGAGCGTGAGCGTCGTATTCACGCGTCCCGCCATGTGCGACGGGAAATACTTCGCCGCGACCGCATAACTCAGGATGCCCGTGCCGCCGAATACGCCATACGCGGCGATGAGCGTCGCGGGCGGCAGCGGCACGCGCAGCACCATCAGCAACTGCGTGGCGACGAAAAGCACCATGCCCGCGCCGCAGAACGCGTACACCGACACGCCGCGCCGCTCCAGACTGCGCGCCGCCGCGCCGAAGCCCACCGAGCCGAACATCATCGCGAAACCGAGCACGGAGACGATCGCGGACGAATGCGCGGGCGTGAGATTCATCACGTCGATGAGATAGGGACGGATCCAGAGCGACTGCATCGCGAAGAAGACGCCCTGCGTGACGACCGGAAACGACGCGATCTTCCAGAACGCGGCGCTTCTCATGATGTGCCACGTGCCCTTGAACTGCGTGACGATGTCCGCCTGATGATGCGTATCCGCCTTGCGCGGCGCGAAGAGCGCAATCGCCGCCGCGACGACGAGCGTGAACACCGCGAGCCCGAAGCACACCTGACGCCACGTTGCGAATTGCAGCAGCGCCGACAGCGGCGATCCGACGACGACGCCGCCCAATCCGCCGACGGCCATCGTGAAGCCGTTGATGAGCGGCAGGCGCCAGATCGGGAAATGCTGCGCCGACGCCTTGAACGCCGCCGCCAGACACACCGACACGCCCACGCCGATGAGCAGGCGCCCGGCCATCAGCCCTGCCAGGCTATTCGATGCCCCAAACACGCCAATGCCCGCCGCGGCGAACACGAGCATGCCGGCCGTCACACGCGCCGGCCCGAAGTGATCGAGCAGTACGCCGACAGGAATCTGCGCGGCAGCGAAGCCGATGAAGTACAGCGCCGTCAGCAGGCCGAGATCGGCGGCCGACAAGCCGAGTTCGTGCGTGATGAGCGGCGCGAAGCCGAGATTGACGCCGCGGAACACGTACGAGACGAAGTAGCCGGCGGCGAAGAGGATGAAAACGCGGAGACGAACGGTGGACGACATATGAAACGGACGCTTCATCGATTCTTTCGGATCGACAGTTTAGCGGCGTCCGCAAAAGAACACGCCGTCACCTTGGTGACGGCGTGGGTTATCGCGCCGGCAAAACCGAGTGCGTTATTTCTTCTTGCTGCTCTTCGACGTGGCAGCCGGCTTCGCGGTCTTGGCCGCGGCAGCAGGCTTTGCAGCATGCGATGCCGAAGAAGACGACACCTTGGTCACCTTCCCCGACGTATGGGCACTCGTCTTGCCGCCGCGCGATGTCTTCGGCTCAGGTACGCGCGTGCCGATCTTCGACACGCCGCCCGATGAACGGCTCGACGCCGCCACCGTCTCCACACGCGTCGGACCCGGCTCGGCCGGAACCGGTCGGCCATACGGCACATGCAGCACGACCACCTGCCCCGGCATGAACATGTCTCCGCGCGTGCGGTTCCATGCGCGCAACTGTGCCGGCGAAACGTTGTAGCGGTCTGCCAGCGTGCCGATCGACTGCTTGCGGCGCACGCGGATGACGAGCCGGCGCGTGTCGGGCACGTCGCGCTCGATTGCGAGCATCGCATTGGCCGCGACGTCGGCGCTGATGTCTTCGTCGTCATCGTCGGTGCGGGGCACGACGATCGTCGAGCCCGGCTTCAGGCGCATGCCCGCCGGAATGCGGTTGACGGACATCAGCGTGTCAGCGTCCACGCCGATTTTTTCGGCGATCGCCGCCGGACGCGCGCGCTCGGTGACGGTGTACGTCGTCCACGACGACAGCGCGCCCGAGTACGACGAAAGGTTGCGCTGAAACGAAGCAGCGTTATCGAACGGCAGCAGAATCTGCGGATTGGTCGCGCCGAGAATCACCGGCTTCGAGAACGACGGATTCAGCGAGCGAAATTCTTCCACGCTCATGCCGGCAAGCTTCGCGGCCATCGTCACGTCGATGTCGCGCGCGGTCGTGACCGTCACGAAATACGGGTGATTCGGGATGTCCGGCAACGTGAGACCGTACATCTGCGGATTGCTCACGATGTTCTTCACGGCCTGCAGCTTCGGCACGTAGTTGCGCGTCTCGTTGGGCATGCGCAGGCTTTCGTAGTCGGTCGGCAAGCCCGCCGCTTCGTTGCGCGCGATCGCGCGCTGCACGTTGCCCTCGCCCCAGTTGTACGCGGCAAGCGCGAGATGCCAGTCGCCGAACATGTCGTGCAGACGCGAAAGGTAGTCGAGCGCGGCAGACGTCGACGCGAGCACGTCGCGGCGCTCGTCCTGCCACATGTTCTGCTTGAGGTTGTAATCGCGGCCGGTGCCCGGCATGAACTGCCACATGCCCGCGGCCTTCGCGACCGATAGCGCCTGCGGGCTGTATGCCGATTCGATGAACGGCAGGAGCGCGAGCTCGGTCGGCATATGCCGCTGCTCGAGTTCCTCGACGATGTGATACAGATACTTCTGCGAGCGCGTGGTCATGCGCTCGACGTAATCCGGGCGTTGCGCGTACCAGTTGACCTGCATGTCGACGAGGTCGCTTTGCAGATCGGGAATTTGAAAGCCGCCGCGGATGCGGTTCCAGAGATCGGACGAACCCGCGAGCGAAGTCACGGGCGTCTTGTCGACGTTAATGGTTTCCTTGGCTGCTGCGGTGCGGCGAATCGTGTCGGCGACTTGTTGCGGCGAAGCGTTGGAGTTGGCTGTTGCTGTAATTGGATCTGACGCCGTAGGTCCTTGGCTCGCGCACGCGGCGAGCATCAGGACGGACAGCGCGCTAAGGGTTAGTCGCATGGAGAACGTCTCTGCTTCCAAAAGATGATGCTTGGAAATTTGCAGCCGATAGTACGGAACAGCACTTAAGACGTCAATAAGAATGCGCGCAAAACCCCTGCAAAATCCTGCATCTAACGTCGATTCCAACGTTTCGGTTGAAGTTAGCCCCAAATAGGTTCGGGTTAGCGGAACTTATCCTTCCAGCCGCGCATCATTCGAAACGCTTCGAGCCGGTCCGAAACGGGCGCGCCGAATTGCGACGCAAGCGTTGCGTGGATCGCCGAGACGTCCGCACGCAGGAACGGATTCACCGTTTTTTCGTGGCCGATGGTCGTCGGCAAAGTCGGCTTGCCGGCGGCGCGCAACGCCTGCGCGTCCTCGCTCCAGCGCAGCAGCGCGGTGTTGTCCGGCTCGCACGCGCGTGCGAACTTGATGTTCGACAGCGTGTACTCGTGCGCGCAGTGAACCTGGGTGTTGTCCGGTAGCGCGGCGAGCGCGTCGAGCGAACTGAGCATCTGCTGCGGCGTGCCTTCGAAAAGACGGCCGCAGCCGCTCGCGAAGAGCGTGTCGCCGCAGAAAAGATGCGGCGTGCCGTTCGGATCGCCCGCCTGGAAATAGGCGATGTGTCCGGCCGTGTGACCCGGCACGTCGATCACGGAGAGTTCGAGCGCCGGCTTGTCGATGCGCACCCTGTCGCCGCCGGTGACGCGCTGCGTCAGATGCTCGATGCGCTCGCCAGCCGGGCCGTAGACGGGAATCCCACCCTCTGCCGTTCGGCTATCGATGAGTGCTTTCACGCCGCCGACGTGGTCGTGGTGGTGGTGCGTGAGTAAAATAGCGGTCAGCCGCCAACCACGTTTGGCCAGATAGGCCTCGACGGGCGCGGCGTCGCCGGGGTCGATCACGACCGCATCGCGCGAGTCCGACACGAGCCAGATGTAGTTGTCCTCGAATGCCGGGACCGGCACGTATTCGAGTGCATCGAGTGCATCCTGGGCAGGCGATTTCTTGGCAAGCGAATTCATGGCGATCATCTATGCGGCAATCCGAACATGTCTGACCGATCGATTATAGACTGGCCCACCTGGACGAGCTCGGCGCCCGGGCGCTACGTGCTCGAATGGGAGCAGGCGCAGCTCGATCACGTCGTGTCCGACATCTTCGGCTATCACGCGCTGCAGCTCGGCATGCCGCAGCTCGACGCGCTGCGCGAAAATCGCATGACCGGGCGCGCGCTCGTGCTCGACGCCGAAAGCGCATCGAGCGCACCGTACACGCCGCCGCGCGCGACGACGCCCGGCGTGAGCGCGCTTCCCGCGGCGAGCGCGCCCGACGGCCGCAGCACCGTGTGGTGCGATCTGCTCGACCTGCCTTTCGAAGCGCAGAGCGTCGATTTGCTCGTGCTGCCGCACACACTCGAATTCTCGCCCGATCCGCACCGCCTGCTGCGCGAAGCCGAACGCGTGCTGGTGCCCGAAGGCCAGTTGATCATCCTCGGCTTCAATTCGCTGAGTTTGTGGGGCGCGCGGCAGTCGCTCGGCAAGGTCGCGGGACGGCCGTTCGTGCCATCGGCGCACGAGATGATCGCGTTCACGCGCATCAAGGACTGGATCAAGCTGCTCGGATTCGACCTTGAACGCGGGCGCTTCGGCTGCTATCGTCCGCCGCTTGTCACGGACAAATGGCTGCAACGCTATCAATTCATGGAAGCCGCCGGCGATCGCTGGTGGCCCATCTTCGGCGCGGCGTACATGATCACGGCGGTCAAACGCGTGCGCGGCATGCGCGTCATCGGTCCGCGCAAGCTCAAAAAACCCGCGCTCGCGCCTGGCCTCGCTCCGGTCGCCGCTCCGCACACGCGCAACGAGACTCGCAAAGAGCATTGATGACTCAAGAATCCGCATCGAACAAGGTAATCGACATCTACACGGACGGCGCCTGCAAAGGCAATCCGGGACCCGGCGGCTGGGGCGCGCTGCTGCGTTTCGGCTCGCTGGAGAAGGAGCTGTTCGGCGGCGAAGCCGCGACCACCAACAACCGCATGGAACTGATGGCCGTGATCTCCGCGCTCGAGGCGTTGAAACGTCCGTGTCACGCGATCATCCACACCGATTCGCAATACGTGCAGAAAGGCATCAGCGAATGGATTCACGGCTGGAAGAAAAAGAACTGGATGACGGCCGCGAAGACGCCCGTCAAGAACGCCGATCTATGGAAACGCCTCGACGAACTCGTCGCGCGGCATGAGATCGAATGGCGCTGGGTCAAGGGCCACGCCGGACATCCCGAAAACGAACGCGCCGATGCGCTCGCCAATCGCGGCGTGACATCGCTTGCGGACAACTGAACGAAACGCACGCCAACTTATGCGCCAACTGATACTGGACACCGAAACCACCGGCCTGAACGCGAGGACGGGCGACCGGATCATTGAAATCGGCTGCGTCGAGCTGGTCAACCGCCGGCTGACGGGCAACAACCTGCACCTCTACGTGAACCCGGAGCGCGACAGCGATCCCGGCGCGCTCGCCGTGCACGGCCTCACCACCGAATTCCTGAGCGACAAGCCGAAGTTCGCGGAGATCGCCGCGCAACTTCGCGACTTCATCGCGGGCGCGGAGTTGATCATCCACAACGCGCCCTTCGACGTCGGCTTTCTCGATATGGAATTCGCGCTGCTCGGGCTGCCGAAAATCGCCGAGACGTGCGCGGGCGTGATCGACTCGCTCGCGCAAGCCAAGCAGATGTTCCCCGGCAAGCGCAACTCGCTGGATGCGCTGTGCGATCGTTTCGGCATCAGCAACGCGCATCGCACGCTGCATGGCGCGCTGCTCGACTCGGAGCTGCTCGCCGAGGTCTATCTCGCGATGACGCGCGGCCAGGAAAGCCTCGTCATCGACATGCTCGGCGATCAGCCCGCGTCGGGCTCGGTTTCGACGTCGCGCATCGCGTTCGACGATCTCGATCTGCCGGTGATCGCCGCGAGCGCCGACGAACTCGCCGCGCACGAAGCCCTGCTGAGCGATCTCGACAAGGCGATGAAAGGCACGAGCGTCTGGCGCACGGAACCGGCTCCCGCCGAAGGGGAAGCCGTTCCTGCGTAATTTTTTCGAATTTGCTTAACGAAGCACTAGACGAAATCAAAAACGCCTGACATAATCTCGTCTCTCTTCGGGTGGTTAGCTCAGCGGTAGAGCACTGCCTTCACACGGCAGGGGTCACTGGTTCGATCCCAGTACTACCCACCAGAATTCTGGTGTTGGTAAAGACAAGCACCGAAGATCAAAAGGCCCAAGTCTCACGACTTGGGCCTTTTTCATTTTCAGCCGGTGAAACGGGCATCACGACGCCCACACGCCGCGCGCCATGCCGCTCGCGGCGATCACCATCAACATGACGAGTCCGGCTTCGAGATCGCTCAGCCATGCGAAGCGTCGCGCCCGCGTGAGATCGATCGGCCCGCCCTGCGCGAGCGCGATGCGCCAGCGGATCAGCGCGAGCATCGGTGAGACTTCGATCAGCAGAATCACGACGAGCGCCGTCATCTTCAGATGGAAAAGCGGCTCGTGCAGATAGAACGCGCCGCCCTTTTCGAATCCGCCGAACGCGCGCGTCACGCCCGTGACGATCAGCACGATCGCCGTGACGCCCCACACGGAATCCGAACGAAAGACGTCACGCAGGCGCAGTTCGTTCGCCTGAATGGATTCCGCGGGATCGAGACGCCGCAACGCGCGGGCGCGCGCGAGCACCGAGCCGAGCGCGAAACCGAAAGCAAGAAGATGAAGCGCGGCCAGCAACCAACGTATCAGCATCCTTTCCTCCCTGAAGAGACAGGAACGACGTGTACGGCAATTTCGGCTAGATCAGACCTGACGCAGCGTCGCATCGAGCGCGCGCGCCGCGTTGCGGTCGCCTTCGCTCGCGAGCGGCGCGCGGAACACGGTGGTGCGATTGTGCCCGGCCGCGGCCGGCGAGTCCCACAACAATTCGACTTTCGGCCGGCGCGCGAACAGGCCGTGCCGCACTTCCCCGCTCGCGCGGATAGCAGGCGCGGCGGGCTCGGTCGCCGGCGCGAGCATGCTCGTCGACGGCGACGTCTCCGCCGGCTCCGGCCATTTCACCGACAGCTCGCGCGCGTCGTACTGGCCGAGCTTGCGGCTTTCCGCCCATACGACGGCGGTACGCGTGACGGGATCGAGCGAGAGCGCATAGCGCCCGATCGCGAAGCGCCGCGCCGCGATATTCGTGCGCCAGAGCGCGCGCGGACGGCAGATCCACATGACGATGGCATAAAGCGCCGGCCCGACGAGCAGCCAGCCGTTGGTCTCGGCGAGCGCCTGCGTGAAGCGCCGCCATCCGGAACTCCAGACGAACGCGCCGACGGAAAACATCGCGAAGCCGAAAGCCAGCAGCGCAATGAAGCGCAACGCCTGCCGCAGCCATTGCGGCAGCGGATGCAGCGGCCGCTCCGTGCGCGCCTTCGCGCCCGGCAGCACGATCAGAAGAAAGATCAGGACGAGGTTCACGCACGCCCACGGCGACGACGTCATCGCGCGCAGCGAGGACAGATAGCCCATCTCGGACATCGAGAACGCCCAGCGCGCCGCGAGCACCAGCCCGATGGCGCGCAATGCGAACACAGTGCCGGCGCCCGGCGCCGGGTTCGCGCTGATTTGCTTGGGTCTCGCCAAAAGAAACGCTCCTGTCCACGTGCGATGCATGCCGCTCCGCGCATCGCGAAGCCCGGTCATTATAGGGAGATTACGGATGTCGTCAGAGGTTTCACATCTGCAGCGCGGTCTGTCGCGCGAAAGGCATGCCTGAATGTGCTATTACGACAACGCCCCGCGTGCCTTGAGGCACGCGGGGCGTCGTTTTTCAACTCATGCCGCGGCGAAGCGGCAAGACTTGCTTAGCTCGCGTTGACTTCGCGCAGAACCGTGCGGCGCTTCTGGCGCAGCAGTTCTTCATACACGTTGACGTAGTTCGCGGCCATGACCTTCGACGAGAAACGCTGCTCGAACGCGGCGCGAACCTTTTCGCGGGGCAGTTGATCGAGGCGCTTCACGGCGGCGATCGCCGAAAGTTCATCTTCGACGACGAAGCCCGACACGCCGTTCTCGATCACTTCCGGCACCGAGCCGCGGTTGAACGCGATCACCGGCGTACCGCAGGCCATTGCTTCGATCATCACGAGGCCGAAGGGCTCCGGCCAGTCGATCGGGAACAGCAGCGCGTGGGCGTTGCCGAGGAACTCGGTCTTCTCCGCTTCGCTGATTTCGCCGATGTACTCGACGTGCGGCAGCGCGAAGAGCGGCTTGATCTCTTCTTCGTAGTAGGCGCGGTCGGCCTTGTCGAGCTTCGCCGCGATCTTGATCTTCATGCCCGCCGCCTGCGCGATGCGGATCGCGCGGTCGACGCGCTTTTCCGGCGAGATGCGGCCGAGGAACGCGAGATAGCCGGGCTTCACGTTCGGGATCGGCTTCAACAGGTTTTCCGGCAGACCGTGATACACCGTCGAGAGCCAGTGCGCCTGCGGCAGCGGCTGACGCTGGTTGTCCGAAATCGAGATGACCGGCACGTCGTTGAACGTGTTGAAGATCGGCTGCAGTTCGGGCAGATCGAGACGGCCGTGCATCGTCGTCAGGAACGGCACCGGCTGGCGCGCGAACAGCGAGAACGGGTAATAGTCGATGTGGAAATGCAGCACGTCGAACTCGTCGGCGCGGCGGCGGACTTCTTCGAGCAGCAGCATATGCGGCGCCATCGTGTCGCGGATCGTCGGGTCGAGGCGCAGCGCCTGCGGCCAGAATGCCTCGAGCTTCGCGGACGTCTGCGAATCGCCGCTCGCGAAGAGCGTGACGTCGTGTCCAGCATCCACGAGTGCCTCGGTCAGATAAGACACCACGCGTTCCGTGCCGCCATACAGCTTCGGCGGAACAGCCTCGTGGAGGGGCGCGATTTGAGCGATTCGCATGTCGTGAAACTCCTAATAAAGAATCAGGCAAGTACTGCTGTCATGTTGACGTTGGAAAGCGAATCGCTCGGCTCGGGCGAAGCTTTCCGCGGCGCGCGGCGGCCGCGGCGCAAAGGCTGATGCTCGAGTGAAAAAGCGGGGTCGCTGATCACCGGTTCGTCGCGCAGGCGATTCGATCTAGCAATTGCGGTTCCATATCTCAAAATCGCCGCGCGCCAGCAATTAACGCGTATCTGCTGCGGCGGTTGACGCGAACTTGCAAAAACCTGTCGATGGCCTAAGGGCAAACCCGGATCGGATTATGGAGTTTTTTCCAGAGCGGCGCCGGCAGTCATTTCAACTTATTTACCTTGTTACAAGGGGGATACACTTTGCAAACCACTGTTTATTAAGGTTGTTCTACATTTGAGCACGGGCTTTGACGATGCCCGGGCGGCAGCACGCACTCCGCGCCGTCTGACCCGCCGCGTAGGCCGGATTGCGGCATCGGTTCCGTTATCGGGCGCGACACGTGCTTTTGTGTTCGCTGGCGCGATTGGCGCAGATCCTTCAGACGAGCGTTCCATCGCAAAAAGTCGTGCAATGTGCTTACAATGCGCGCCCATGCCGTCAGCCGCGCGCCCGGCGGCCGAAAGGCTGAGGCGACGCCCGATTTTTGCCGTGGATGATGTTCGGATGGCCACACGCGCCGAGCGTCACATGCCCGAAGTCGCGATGCCGCAGCGCGATACTGGCTACAATCCAGTGATGGAGACGGCGCAGCGTCGCCTCGCTTGACGTCAGTCGCGCCGGATCGGGCGACGCATCGCATGCCGGCAGTCGCATCTCGCACCGCGCATGGCACTGCCCGAAGGCGCAACACACGCTCAACCGCTCTACGACCAAAAAAGACCATTGGACCAACTCACCGTTTCCCAGCGTAACGCGCACAACGCGAAGCTTTCGAGCTACGCGCATCGGCCGCTCGCGTTCCTGATGCGCTACATCCGCCGTCACCCCGTCGCGCATGCCATCGTGCTCTTCAGCGTGTTCGCCGCGGTCGGTTGCGCCCTCGCCTCGCAGTACGCGATCAAGCATCTGATCGACGTCCTCGGACAAGGCCGCGGGCATCCCGGCCCGCTGTGGGGCGCGTTCATGATCCTGGTCGGGCTGATCGCCGCCGACAACCTGCTGTGGCGGGTCGGCGGCTGGGTCGGCGCGCACGTCTTCGTGATCGTTACCGGCGACTTGCGCAAGGACCTCTTCTCGTATCTGTCCGGCCACTCGCCGACGTACTTCTCCGAGAAGCAGCCAGGCATGCTCGCGAGCCGGATCACGGCGACGTCGAACGCGATCTACACCTCCGAGAACGTGATGGCGTGGAACGTCCTGCCGCCGTGCATCGCGGTGCTGGGCGCGATCGTGATGATCGTCTCCGTCAATCCGCTGATGGCGGCCGGTCTCATGACCGCATCGCTGATCCTCGCGCTGATCCTGTACCGGCTCGCGAAGCGCGGCTCGGCGCGGCATCACAGTTTCGCGTCGAAGGCGGCGTCGGTGGATGGCGAGCTCGTCGACGTGATCGGCAACATGGCGCTCGTGCGCGCGTTCGGCATGACGTTCCGCGAGCAGAAGCGTTTCGGTTCGACCGTCAAGGCCGAAATGGTCGCGCGTCAGCAGAGTCTGCTGTACCTCGAAAAGCTGCGCCTGTTCCACGCGGTCGTCACGGCGATCCTTTCCGCAGGCCTGCTCGGCTGGGCGCTGTGGCTGTGGTCGCAAGGCCGCGCGACGTCGGGCGATATCGTGCTCGTCAGCTCGCTCGGTTTCACGATCCTGCACGGCACGCGCGACTTGGCCGTGGCGCTCGTCGATGTGACGCAACACGTCGCGCGTCTCGCCGAAGCCGTGCAGACGCTGCTGGAGCCGCACGGCATGCCGGACCGCTCGGACGCGACGGAACTCGTGCCGCAAGGCGGGCGCGTCGATTTCGAGGGCGTGACGTTCGCCTATCCGCGCCGCCGTCCGATTCTCGACAATTTTTATCTGCATATCGAGCCGGGACAGCGCGTCGGGCTGATCGGCAAGTCGGGCGCGGGCAAATCGACCGTGCTCGCGCTGCTGCAACGCTTCTACGAGCCGCAAAAGGGCAGCATCAAGATCGACGGCCAGGATATCAGCGCGATCACGCAGGACAGCCTGCGCCACGCGATCGCGCTCGTGCCGCAGGATATTTCGCTGTTCCATCGCACCGTGTTCGAGAACATCGCGTACGGACGTCCGGATGCGAGCCGCGAGGAAGTGCTCGCCGCCGCCCGCGAGGCGCGCTGCACGGACTTCATCGAGGCGATGCCGGAAGGATTCGACACGATCGTCGGCGACCGCGGCGTGAAGCTGTCGGGCGGTCAACGTCAGCGCATCGCGATCGCGCGCGCGATTCTGAAGAACGCGCCGATTCTGCTGCTCGACGAAGCGACGTCGGCGCTCGACAGCGCATCGGAAGAAGCGATTCAGCAGGCGCTCGACCGGCTGATGGTCGGCCGCACCGTGATCGCGATCGCGCACCGTCTGTCGACGCTGCAGAATTTCGACCGCATCATCGTGATGAGCGCGGGCAAGGTCATCGACGACGGCCCGCCGCAGGAATTGCGCGAGCGGCCGGGGCTGTATCGCGAGTTGCTGGCGAAGCAGCACGGCAAGGTGCCGTCGATCGTCGCGACGCCGCACAAGCAGCCGGCGTAAGCGTCATCAAGCAAAAAGGCCGCGTTTCCAAAGGAACGCGGCCTTTTTCACGTCTTGAGGTCGCGCAGAAAGTTGTCGCGCCACACCGAGACGTTGTTGTCGCGCAATTGCGCCATCATCTCTTCGTAACGCGCTTTTCGCTCGTTCAAAGGCATGCTGAGCGCGATGGCGAGTGCATCGGTCATGCCATCGATATCGAGCGGATTGACGATGAGCGCGGCCGTCAGCTCGCGCGCCGCGCCGGCGAATTGCGACAGCACGAGCACGCCGGGATCGTCCGGATTCTGCGCCGACACATATTCCTTCGCGACGAGATTCATGCCGTCGCGCAACGGCGTGACGAGACCCACGTGCGCCTCGCGGAACAGCGCGGCGAGCACCGGCCGCTCGTACTGACGATGGATATAGCGAATCGGCGTCCAGTCGAGTTCGGCGTATCGGCCGTTGATGCGGCCCGATTCCGCTTCGAGCTGCAAGCGGATGTCGCGATAGGCATCGACATCGGAGCGGGTCGGCGGCGCGATCTGCAGGAACGACACGTTGTTGCGCTGCTGCGGATCGTGTTCGATCAGCCGCTCGAACGCGCGAAAACGCTCGACGAGCCCTTTCGAATAATCGAGACGATCGACGCTCATCACGAGCTTGCGATGATGCAGCGTCGACTTGACGATTTCCACGTCGCGTCCGCGCTCGCCGTCTTTCGCGAGCGCGGCGATTTCATCCGGATAGACGCCGATCGGATACGCCGCCGCACGCAGCGTCTGACCGAACGCGCGAATCGCGACCGGCTTCGCGCCGTCGCGCTGCAACGCGCCGCCCGCTTCCGTTTCGATGTAATCGCAGAACGCGCGCAGGTCCGGCTCCGTCTGAAAACCGAGCAAATCGAACGCGCACAGCGCCTCGACCAGTTCGCGATGACGCGGCACGCTCAACAGAATCTGCGACGCCGGAAACGGAATGTGCAGAAAGAAGCCGATGCGATTCTTCACGCCCAATGCGCGCAGCGCCTGCGCGAACGGAATCAGGTGATAGTCGTGCACCCAGATCACGTCGTCGGGCTTGAGCAGCGGCGCAAGCTGCGCCGCGAGCCAGCGATTCACGCGGCAATAGCCGTCGTATTCGTGCCGGTCGAACTCGATCAGGTCCGGCCGATAGTGAAACGCGGGCCAGAGCGTCGCATTCGAGAAGCCGCGATAGTACTGGTCGTAATCGCGCCGCACGAGTCCGATGGTCGCGAACGTCACCGGTCCGTGCTCTTCGAGCTTGATGTCTTCAGGTGCGGACGTGAGCACGTCCCCGCTCCAGCCGAACCACATGCCGCCGGTTTCCTTGAGCGCGTCGTAGACGCCGACCGCAAGCCCGCCCGCCGCGGGCCCGCCTTCGGAAATCGGCGCGACGCGATTCGAAACGATGATCAGCCGGCTCACGCGTGCTTCCCCGCCGTGCCCGCGATCACTTGCAGCCAGTCGAGCAGCAACTCGACCGATTCGATGCGCGCGCGCGCAACCGTATCGCCGGGGCCGACCTTGATCGACAGGCCATCGAACTCGTTCACGACCGCGAAACCTTTTTCATCGGTGAGATCGTCGCCGATAAACACCGGCTTGCGCCCCGTGAACGGCGGCTCGCCCATGTACGCGCGCACCGCGCGGCCCTTGTCGACGTCCTTCGGCTTGATCTCGTAGACCATCTTGCCCGGCTGCAGCACGTAGGCATCGGCATATTCCGCGACGAGCTTTTGCGTCGCCGCGCGCGCCGCCGGCTCGCGGTCGGGCGCATTGCGGTAATGCAGCGCGAGCGCCGCGCCCTTGATTTCGAGCAGCATGCCCGGATTCGCGCTGACGACTTTCTCGAGCGCGTGCTCCATGCGCAGGAGCCGCTCGTCGTTGAAGCCGATGCGCTGCACATCGCCGTTCGAATCGCGCCGTTCCGCGCCGTGCATGCCCGCGACGGGCAGATCGTCCATCTGCAGGAACGAATCGATATTGTCGATGCCGCGCCCCGATACGACCGCGACCGCGCCGTTGGTCGCGCGTCTCAACGCGGCGAGGATGTCGGGCACCGAGCGCGGCACGAAGATGCCATCGGGCGTCGAGGCGAGTTCGACGAGCGTGCCGTCGAAATCGAAGAAAAAGGCGGTCTCGGCAAGAGACAGGGAATCGGGAAGAATTTGCATCGATCTTTGGCCTGTGGTTTGCCTGTGATGTGGCGCGCGGTCCGTTTCGGACGACGCAATGCGTGCGAATCTTACCGCGCGAAGGCTTTCAATTCAGAAAGCTCCGAACTTTCAGCTTTCGACGTGCGGCCTTTCAGCGCGCTTGAACCATGCGGCAAATCGTCTCAAAAATAGTCCGATAGCGACATGATGCGCTGGAGACGCGTGAAAGGCGTGTATTTTGCGACGAAGTTCAAATCGAATCATCCTGCAACGCCATTCCCGATGCACGCTTCGTTCCTCGAATTTCCCGCGCGGCGCCTCGTCGCCCTTCTCTCGCTGTGCGCCCTCGCCGCCTGTTCGAAGCCCGCCGAGCCGTGGCATCTGACGGATGTATCGGGCCATCTGCCGGATCTCGATTTCTCGCTCATCGACGATGGCGGCGCGAGCGTCACCGGACGGTCCTTCGCCGGGAAGACGACGCTCGTCTACTTCGGCTACACGCATTGCCCCGATGTCTGCCCGGAAACGATGGCGCGCCTGATGCAAGTGCTGCAACGCGTTGGGCCGGATGCGGACGAGACGCGCATCGTCTTCGTTTCGGTCGACCCGGCGCGCGACACGCCCGCGCTTTTGCGCTCCTACGTGCGCGCCTTCGACGACAAACACGCGGTCGGCCTGACCGGCACGGATCGCGCGATCGAGAAAGTCGCGCAGCGTTATCGCGTCGCGTATCAGATGGAAAAGCGCGATCCGGACGGCGCGTATGAAGTCACGCACAGTTCGGCCGTCTATATCTTCGATGCCGCCGGTCACGCGCGCCTGCTCGCGACCGATCACGATTCGATCGACGCCATCGCGGCCGATCTGAAGCGCGTGATCCACGCAAAGGACGCCTGACGATGAGCACGCTGCTTTACTGGCTCGATCCGTGGGAGCCGTCGCCGACGGTCGTGATCGCGGTGCTCGTCGCGGGGATTCTGTTCGCGCGCGGGGCGCGGCATGCGCGCGTGTCGGTGTCGCGGCGCATCGCGTTCTGGTTCGGCCTCGTCGCGCTTTACGTGGCGCTGCACACGCGGCTCGATTACTTCTTCGAGCACGAATTCTTCATGCATCGATTGCAGCATCTCGTGCTGCATCATCTCGGTCCGTTTCTGATCGCGCTGTCGTATCCGGGCGCGGCGCTGCGTGCGGGCATTCCGTTCGGATGGCGGCAGCGCTGGTTGCGTCCGGCCGCGCAAACGCGCATTGCGCGCGTCTTTTGCGATGTCGTGTTCAATCCCGTGATCGCCGTCGCGCTGTTCGTCGGGCTGATCTATTTCTGGCTGCTGTCGCCGATCCACTTCAAGGCGATGCTCGATTACCGGCTCTATCGCGTAATGAACTGGAGCATGGTGATCGACGGCCTGTTGTTCTGGTGGCTCATTCTCGACCCGCGGCCCGCGCCGCCCGCGCGCCTCGCGCCCGGCAGACGGATTCTCGTCGTGATCGCCGCGATTCCGCCGCAGATCATTCTCGGCGCGTACATCTTCTTCACGCCGCACGAGCTGTATCCGATCTATTCGATTTGCGGCCGCGCGTTCACCTGGATCACGCCGATGCGCGATCAGCAGATCGGC
Source organism: Caballeronia sp. NCF2 (assembly GCF_023631205.1). NCBI lineage: Bacteria > Pseudomonadati > Pseudomonadota > Betaproteobacteria > Burkholderiales > Burkholderiaceae > Caballeronia > Caballeronia sp. NCF2. Next base: position 34,561 of record NZ_JALQDN010000020.1, read on the forward strand.
GGCCTGTTGCTGTGGATTCCCGGATCGATGATGAGCGTGATCGGCGCGCTGATTGCGCTGCGTCACTGGCTGCGGCTGTCGGCGCGCTCGCGGCTCATCAAGGAACGCAGCGTCGCGATCGCGGCGCCCGTCAACGTCAGCGCGTCATGAAGGAAAACCGGGACGGCGCATCCAGACGTGCGGAATGCCGTCTTCGTCATGCACACCCGACGACGGCACGAAGCCGAACGCGCCGTAGAAGCGCTGCAAGTGCGCCTGTGCGTGAAGGCTGACCGGCTGATCGGGCCATTGCTTCAGGATCTGCTCGAGCGCGCGTTCGAGCATCGCGTTGCCGAGCTTCATGCCGCGAAACTTCGCGGTCGTCAGCACGCGGCCGATGCGCACGTCCTTCTCGCCCTCGTCCGGATGACCCGGCAACAGCACGCGCAGATAACCCGCGAGCGCCGGGCGCTTCTCGCCTTCGCCATATGCGAGAAGATGCCACGCGTCGACATCGAGGCCGTCGATATCGCCATACACGCAATTCTGCTCGACGACGAACACGGCGCTACGGGCCGCGAGCATGTCGTAGACCTCGGTCGTCGACAGATCGTCGAAGCGCTTCCAGCGCCATTCGAGTTGGGAGAGTGAGTCGGTCATTGGAGTAGGTGTGGCAGAAACGTTGCAATTATGCCGTGCCGCCACGGGACGCAGAATCGGTGGCTACCGGCGTTCCGAAAAAGAAAAAGCCCTGACGGATCAGGGCTTTTCAAGTGGAGGCGCGGACCGGAGTCGAACCGGTCTAAACGGCTTTGCAGGCCGCTGCATAACCGCTTTGCTACCGCGCCACAAGCGGTTCTGGTGCCACCGGCAATTGACCGGCTGAGCCACCAAACAAAAAGGGAAGCTTGGCTTCCCCTTTGACTGGAGCGGGAGACGAGTCTCGAACTCGCGACCTCAACCTTGGCAAGGTTGCGCTCTACCAACTGAGCTACTCCCGCGTGTTACTGCTTTGTTTCACTGCTTTCTTTTGCTCTTGCTTCGCTTGCTGCGTCGCGTCGTGCATCAGAGAAACGAGATTATGTAGAAGCCAAAGAAGGCTGTCAACTGTTTTGTGAGAGGATTTTTTCGCTTCGACGCAATTTTTGCAATGAGCGCGTTTTCCGCCTCAAAGCATGCCGCCGCGCTCGCGAATCTGCGGCCACGCGAGCTTCATGTAGTAGAGCATCGACCAGACGGTGAGGAACGCGGCGACGTAGATGAGCCACAGGCCCCACACGCGCGTGTCGATGATCCATTGCGTGCCGGCGATCTTCAGCGGCCCGTAGAACAGCAGCATCGGGATCGCGACCATCTGGCACACGGTCTTGAACTTGCCGAGCTGATTCACCGCGACGCTCTTCGATGCGCCGATCTGCGCCATCCATTCGCGCAGCGCGGAAATCGTGATTTCGCGTCCAACGATGATGAGCGCGATCACCGCATTGAGCCGCGACAGTTGCACGAGCACGAGCAGCGCGGCGGTGACCATCAGCTTGTCGGCAACGGGATCGAGGAACGCGCCGAACGACGACGTCTGATTGAGCTTGCGCGCGAGAAAGCCGTCGAACCAATCGGTGAGTGCGGCGAGCACGAAGATGACCATGCCGAGCAGGTTGCGATGCTCCGGGCTCATCATCATGTCCGGCAGATAGAACACGCCCACGACGAGCGGAATCAGCACGATTCGCAGCCACGTCAGGAAGATCGGTAGATTGAACGGCATGGGCGAAAGCGGTTGAGGGACATGTAAGGAAGCCGCCATTGTGCCGCGTCGATCCGGCGCTCACAAGGCGGCGCACCGCTGTGGCGCGCCGCGCGGCCGGCTTTGCGGCTCAATGCAACTGACGATAAATCTGCTGCGCGAGCGCGAGCGAAATGCCTTCGACGCTCGCCAGGTCCTCGACGCTCGCCGCCTGCACGCCGCGCAATCCGCCAAAACGCGACAGGAGCCGCTGACGCCGTTTCGCGCCGACGCCTTCCAGTTCCTCCAGCCGCGAAGTCTGGCGCGCCTTTGCCCGCTTCGCGCGCATCCCGGTGATGGCGAAGCGGTGCGCCTCGTCGCGGATCTGCGCGACGAGCATCAGCGCCGCGCTTTCCTTGCCGAGTTCGAGCGCGGCGCGGCCGTCGGCGAACACGAGCGTCTCCAGGCCGACCTTGCGCCCTTCTCCTTTCGCTACGCCTACCAGCATGCCGTGATCCAGACCCAGCTCGGAGAACACCTGCCGCGCGATTTCCACCTGGCCCTTGCCGCCGTCGATCAGCACGATGTTCGGCAGCGTGCCGCCCGCCGCGACCGGTTCGGCGCCATCGGGCGTGACGTTGGGATCGGCGGCATCGTCGGGTTGCAGAGTCGCGGCTTCATCGTTGGCGTTCGCGGCGGCCTGCGCGACCATCTTCTCGTATCGGCGCGTGAGCACCTGCCGCATCGCGGCGTAATCGTCGCCCGGCGTGATGCCGGTGATGTTGTAGCGCCGGTATTCGCCCGACTGCATCTTGTGATGGTGATACACGACGCACGATGCCTGCGTCGCCTCGCCCATCGTATGGCTGATGTCGAAGCACTCGATGCGCAGTTGCGCGAGATCGTCCATCTCCATGGACAGCGTGTCCGCGAGTGCGCGCGTGCGCGCCTGCTGCGAACCCTGTTCCGACAATAGGCGCGCGAGCGCGAGCTTGGCGTTGTTCTCGGCCATCGAGAGCCACGCGCGCTTTTGCCCTTGCGGCTGACGCAGCAGCGTGACCTTGTGCCCCGCCTGCTCGATCAGCAGATCGACGAGCTCGCGGCTCGACGGCGCATGACTCACGACGAGCACCGGCGGCACGCGATTGCCGATGTAATGCTGCGCCATGAAGGCTTCCAGCACTTCGGATTCCAGCGAGCTTTCGCGTGGCTCTTCGGACTCGGTTTCGGTTTCCGTTTCGGTGGGCGCACCTACCGTTTCGTTGGCATCCGCAAGCTCGTCTTCGTCGCCGAGCGCCATCGCGCTTTCGACGTGCGCCGGAAAATACGCCTTGTCGCCCAGATGCCGGCCGCCGCGCACCATCGCGAGATTCACGCACACCTTGCCCCCGAGCGCGACGACCGCGAGGATATCGACATCGCTCTCGCCACCGACTTCGATCGCCTGCTGATGCAGCACGGTCGACAGCGAGCTCATCTGATTGCGCACCGCCGCGGCCTGTTCGAACTTGAGATCCGCGGCGAACGCGTGCATCTTCTGCTCGAGCTCCTTCATCACCTCGCCCTGACGCCCGAGCAAAAAGCGCGACGCATTCGACACGTCGCGCGCGTAATCCTCTTCGTTGATCAAGCCGGTGCACGGCGCGGTGCAGCGCCCGATCTGATGCAGCAAACACGGCCGCGTGCGGTTGTTGAACACCGAGTCCTCGCAGGTGCGCAACTGGAAGACGCGCTGCAGGATCTGGATGCTCTCGCGCACCGCCCACGCGCTCGGAAACGGGCCGAAATACTGGTTCTTCTTGTCGACCGCGCCGCGGTAATACGCCATGCGCGGAAACTTGTGGCCGGTGAGCTTGAGAAACGGATATGACTTGTCGTCGCGAAAAAGGATGTTGTAGCGCGGCGCGAGCGCCTTGATCAGATTGTTTTCGAGCAGCAGCGCTTCGGCTTCCGAGCGCGTGACGGTCGTCTCGATCTTGCGGATGCGCGTGACCATCATCGCGATGCGCGGCGAATGCAGCGTCTTCGTGAAGTAGCTCGACACGCGTTTCTTCAGATTGCGCGCCTTGCCGACGTAGAGCACGTTGCCGTCGCCGTCGTAGTAGCGGTACACGCCGGGCAGATGCGGCAATTGCGCGAGCGTCGTTTTCGGGTCGAAATCCGGTTGGAGGGCGTCGGTGTCAGTCATGCAGCAAGGGGACGAAAGGCATCGGCACGACGGTGAGCCGTGCCTGGAGCGTTATCTTAGAATCGCCAGTTTAGAACATTAAACCGCGCGCCTTCGTCCTCATGACTACGCTTGCCGCCAATCAGGAACTCGCCTGCGACATCTTCTGCGCGGTCGTCGACAATTTCGGCGACATCGGCGTGTGCTGGCGTCTCGCGCGGCAGTTGCACGCGGAGCACGGCTGGCGCGTGCGTCTTTTCGTCGACGATCTGACTGTCTTTCACGCGCTCTGCCCCGACGTCGATGCGACGCTGCCGCGCCAGGAGGCGATGGGCATCGCGATCGAGCACTGGCGCGAGCCTGCGCATGCGGGCGACACGCTTGCCATCGCCGATGTCGTGATCGAGGCGTTCGCGTGCGAATTGCCGCATGCGTACATCGCCGCGATGGCACGCCGCGATCCGAAGCCGGTCTGGATCAATCTCGAATATCTGAGCGGCGAGGATTGGGTCGCCGATTTCCACATGCGCCCGTCGCCGCATCCGCGCTATCCGCTCGACAAGAGCTTCTTCTTTCCCGGGCTCGGCAAGGGCACGGGCGGCGTGCTGAAGGAACGCGATCTCGACGCGCGCCGCGAGCGCTTCGAGGCGAACGCGTGGTGGCGCGAGCGCGTCGGGATCGAGCGGCCGGGCGGCGAACATACGGTCGTGTCGCTGTTCGCATATGAGAATCCGGCTGTCGACGCGCTCCTCGCGCAATGGCGCGACGGCGATGCGCCCGTCGTGCTGCTCGTTCCCGAAGGCCGCATCTCGGGCGCGGTCGCACGCTTTTTCGACGTGCCGAACTTCATCGCCGGCACGACGGCGCGCGCCGGCGCGCTGGAGGCGCACGCGCTCGGCTTCGTCGAGCAAACGCGTTTCGACGAGCTGCTCTGGGCCGCCGACATCAACTTCGTGCGCGGCGAGGATTCCTTCGTGCGCGCGCAATGGGCGATGAAGCCCTTCGTCTGGCACATCTACCCGCAAGCCGACGACGCCCATCTGCCCAAGCTCGACGCCGCGCTCGCGCATTACACGCGCACGCTCGATCCGTCCGCGCGCGAGGCGGCCGCACGCTTCTGGCACGCGTGGAATGGCGTGGGCGTTCCCGACTGGGCGGACTTTTGGGCGCATCGGCGAGAATGGGAGCGCCGCGCCGTGAAGTGGGCGAAGGAACTCGGGGGCATCGGCGATCTGGCCGGCAATCTCGCCGCGCATGTGGCCTCGCGAATCAGCAGACGAAACTCGCACTGACGCGTTTCCGGAGCGCCAATCGACTGGCCAAACAAGCAAAAACTCAGTTAAAATAAGCGGTTATCCGAGGAAGCAAGGCGCAGTTCGTCCAGTTTTGCGCCGCGAAGATCAAGCCATTTGCTCAAGCCGTTCGCGGCAGATCCCTCGTTAGCCCGAACACTCGCACGGCGGCGGCATAAAACCGAGGCACCGCCGCCGTCGGATCGATTCATTTCAGGCATTCAAGCCAAATCCATTCGTACAGGACCCAGTTTTATGAAGACCGCACAAGAACTCCGCGTCGGCAACGTCGTCATGATCGGCAACGATGCCATGGTCGTGCAGCGCGCCGAGTACAACAAGTCGGGCCGCAACGCCGCGGTCGTGAAGATGAAGTTCAAGAACCTGCTGACAGCAGCGGGCATGGAAACCGTCTACAAGGCTGACGACAAGTTCGACGTCGTCGTGCTCGACCGCAAGGAAGTGACGTACTCGTACTTCGCCGATCCGATGTACGTCTTCATGGACGCCGACTACAACCAGTTCGAAGTCGAAGCCGAAATGATGGGCGACGCGCTCAACTACCTCGAAGACGGCATGGCGTGCGAAGTCGTGTTCTACAACGAAAAGGCCATCTCGGTCGAACTGCCGACCACGCTGGTTCGGGAGATCGTCTACACGGAACCGGCCGTCAAGGGCGATACGTCGTCGGGCAAGGTGCTGAAGACCGCCAAGCTCAACACCGGCTTCGAACTGCAAGTGCCGCTCTTCTGCAACATCGGCGACAAGATCGAAATCGACACCCGCACGAATGAATATCGCAGCCGCGCGTAAGCCTTACGCCGCTGTGTCGTAAGCCGAACGGCCGGTGCAGCACACCGCCCGATCGGTTCAAAAAAGCGCCCCATCGCGGGCGCTTTTTCTTTTGCATGAATTTTTTGACAATTTCAGGCAAACTTTACCGGTCGCGCCCCGATACGCTCCACCGCCGATTCCCCAGCCGCCTGCGCTGGCCCCGCGTGCGCGACGTACATCGGAAAAATTAACTGCCTGGCACGGTTTCTGCTCGGTCAACCAGATCAAGATTTCCAAGCCGACATGCAAAGCACGCCTTTCATCCGGAGCAGGTTTCTGATCGTCGCGGCGCTCGCATTGCCCGCCTTTGCTCTCATCGCCGGCTGCAAGTCGAGTCCGGCGACATCGGCGAATGCGAACACCGGCGGCGAAATCGCAACCGACGACGCTGCGCTCGCCGCTCGCGTGAAAGCCGCGCTCGCCGCCGATCCGCAGTTGAAGCCATTGCCGGTGAGCGTCGCGACGTATCGCGGCGTCGTGCAGTTGTCGGGATACGCAGATTCGGAGGTGCAGATTCAGAAAGCGCTGGCCGTGGCGCGCAGTGTCCCGGGCGTGCAGTCGGTCAGCAACGAACTGCATCTCAGACCGCAATGACGCGCTTGCAGCACAACGATGCCGAACGAGTAACGCAGGACAAAAAACCGCAGCGGGGTACGCGCCGAACGCCGGAAAGCGGCGCGGTATTCCGCCCACGACACGCCCGATCCCACGCGGAAACGGCGCATTACAGTCCACTTTGATACGTTGGTCCGCCATGCCACACGCACTGATTGTCGAAGACGATCCCAATAGCCTCTCCGGCCTGTCCGCGATCCTCACGGCAGACGGCTTTTCCGTCGATACCGCGACGACGCTCGCCGAGGCGCGCTCCGCGCTGACCCGCTTCATCCCCGATGTCGTGCTGATCGACCTGAATCTGCCGGACGGCAGCGGTCTCGACTTGTTGCCGAGCCTGCCCTCGCAACCGCCCGATGGCGCGCTGCCGGTCATCGTGATGACAGGGAATGCGACGGTGGAAAGCGCGATCGAAGGCTTGCGACACGGCATCTGGGACTATCTGCTGAAGCCCGTGAACATCCCGCGCTTGCGCAGCTTGCTTGCGCGCATTCCGCGGCCGTACGAGCTCACCGAGGAAGTCCAGTCGCTGCGAACGACGCTGCGCGATCTCGGCCATTTCGGCGACATGATCGGCCGCAGCGCAGCGATGCAGCACGTCTACGATCTGATCGAGCACACCGCGCCGACCGAAGCCGCTGTGCTGATCTGCGGCGATCCGGGCACGGGCAAGAAGATCGCGGCGCGCACGATCCATCAATTGAGCCGCCGTCGCAAAGGCCCGTTCGTCACGTTCGATTGTTCCGCGAGCCGCCAGGCGCCCGACGGCACGCAGCGCTCGATGGAAAGCATTCTCTTCGGCCATGAGCGCAACGCCTTCGCGGGCGCCGAGAACCGCGAGCCGGGTCTGCTCGAACAGGCGGGCGGCGGCACGCTGTTCCTCGACCAGATCGATCTGCTGCCCGCCGCGCAACAGGAAGCGCTCCTGCGCGCGCTCGATTCGCAGACGTTCATGCGCGTCGGCGGCAGCAATCGAATCATGACGGACTTCCGCCTGATCGCCGCGTCCCGCACGCCGATGCGCGAAGCCGTCGCGAGCGGCGCGATGCGCGAGGATCTGTTTCAGCGTCTGTCGGCGTCGTCGATCATGCTGCCGCCGCTCGCCGATCGCGACGACGACATCGCGCTGATCGCCGAAACGCTCGTCGACGAATTGAACCGCGAGAATCACATCGCCGGGATCACGAGCGGCTCGCCGAAGCGTATCAGCCCGGCGTTTATCCGCGAGTGCATCGCGACCGAATGGCCCGGCAACGTGCGCGAGCTGCGCGAGCGCGTGCGGCGCGCGTATCACGCGTCGGGCGAGACGATCGAGACATTGCGCGTCGATGAGCCGGGCGGCCTCGGCGGTCGCGGTCTCAACGGCAGCAGCGTGCAGGTGACGGTCGGCACCGCGCTCGCGGACGTCGAGGACATGCTGATTCGCGCGACGCTCGAAGCGGTCGGTGGCACGCGTCACCGCGCGGCGACGCTGCTCGGCATCAGCCCGAAGACGCTCTACAACAAGCTGCAGCGGATGAAGCTGGAATCGTCCTGATTTCACCTGCCACAAAAAAACGCCACGAGATCCGTGGCGTTTTTCGTTTACCCGAGCATCTCTTTGACGAGCGCGCGCGCCGCCTGATATTCGGCCTGCGCCTGCAGCTTGCTCCAGCGCAGCGCCTTGCCGCGCGGACGCATCTGCTTGAGACGCTGCGCCGACGCCTTCGGCGGCGTATAGCGCAACTGCTCCAGCACCTTGCCCGCCTCTTCCGGCTGATTGCAGATCAGCGCCATGTCGCAGCCCGCCGTGAGCGCGGCCGTCGCGGCCTCGGTGAGCGTGCCGCCCGCGCGCGCGGCTTCCATCGACAGATCGTCGCTGAAGATCGCCCCGTTGAAGCCGAGCCTGCCGCGCAGGATGTCCTGCAGCCAGATGCGCGAGAATCCCGCCGGTTTGTCGTCGACCTTCGTGTAAATCACATGCGCCGGAATCACCGACGCCAGCGACATGCCGAGCCAGTCGTACGGGCGCACATCGGCGGCGAGGATTTCGTCGAGCGTGCGATCGTCGGTCGGCAGCGCGACGTGCGAATCGGCTTCGGCGAAACCGTGACCCGGAAAATGCTTGCCGCAGTTCGCCATGCCCGCGAGCGCGAGGCCGTGATTCAGGCTCTTCGCGAGCATTGTCACGACGCGCGGATCGGCGTGAAAGGCGCGATCGCCGACCACTTTCGACTGTCCGTAGTTCAGATCGAGCACGGGCGTGAAGCTCATGTCGATGCCGCACGCGCGCAACTCCGACGCGAGCACGTAGCCGAACGCGGTCGCCGCCTTCGTCGCGGCGAGCACGTCCTTGTCCCACAGCTCGCCGAGCTTGCCCGGCGCGGGCAGCACGGTGAAGCCGTCGGTGCGAAAACGCTGCACGCGGCCACCTTCGTGATCGACGGCGATCAGGATGTCATCGCGTACCGCGCGGATCGCATCGGTCAGCGCGACGAGTTGCGCGCGGTCGGTGAAATGCCGCGCGAAGAGAATGATGCCGCCCGTCATCGGATGCGTGATGCGTTCGATATCCGCGTCGGAGAGCGTCGTGCCGGCGACGTCGAACATGACGGGGCCGGGAGTGCGTTTCATCGGATTCAATTGGCTTTTAGTCTTGGTTGGATTGAATTCAGGATTGGCCGGGCGCGCTGTCGGCCACTTCCGCGATCACGAACGACACCGCGTAATCGCGCTCGTCGCTGACCGTGACTTTCGCCGTGATGCCGCGTTGCTCGAGCCATTGCGCGAGTTCGCCGGAGGCCGCGATCATCGGCTTGCCGCTCGGCTCGTTGAGCGTCTGCAGCGCGCGCCAGGTCATCGGCCAGCGCATGCCGAGGCCGATCGCCTTCGAGAACGCTTCCTTGGCCGAAAAGCGCGTCGCGAGAAACGCGAGACCGCGCACTTCCGAACGCGCGTTGCGCGCATGGTAGACGCGCAGTTCGTCGGGGCCGAGCACCTTTTCGGCGAAGCGGCCCTTGGTGCGTCTCATGACCGCCGCGACGCGGCTCACCTGCACGACGTCCGTGCCAATGCCGTAGATCGTCATGATGTGCTCGCTCAGCGCGCGTTGGCCGACGCGAGACGCGACGCGACCATGATCGCCTTCATCTCGCGCACGGCGTTGTCCCAGCCCGCGAAGATCGAATGCGCGACGATCGCATGTCCGATGTTCAGCTCGACGATGCCCGGCAGCGCCGCGATCGCCTGCACGTTGGTGTAGTGCAGGCCGTGGCCCGCGTTCACCTTCAGCCCGAGCGCGTTGCCGACATCGACGCTCGCCGCGACGCGCTCGAATTCGCGTTGCTGTTCGGCTTCGTCGTGCGCTTCGGCATATCGGCCCGTGTGCAGTTCGATGACGGGCGCGCCCGCCTCTTTCGCGGCGCGAATCTGCGTCTCGTCAGGATCGATGAAAAGCGACACGCGCGCGCCCGCGTCGGCGAGTTGCCTGCACGCGGCCTTGACCTCTTCGAAGCGGCCGGCGACATCGAGGCCGCCTTCAGTCGTCACTTCCTGACGCTTTTCCGGCACGAGACAGACGTCGTGCGGCTTGATCTCGCACGCGATGTCGAGCATCTCGCGCGTCACCGCGCATTCGAGGTTCATACGCGTTTTGAGGAGCGGACGCAGCGTGCGCACATCGGCATCGACGATATGACGGCGATCCTCGCGCAGATGCAGCGTGATGGCGTCCGCGCCCGCTTCCTCGGCGGCGAGCGCCGCGCGGATCGGATCGGGATACGACGTGCCGCGCGCGTTGCGCAACGTGGCGACGTGATCGATGTTCACGCCCAGATCGATCACATTCGCAGGCGATGTGAGAAAGAAGCTCATAGTTTTTGCAGGTCGATCAATATCTGACGGGTGGCGAGCGGCGTGCCGCCCAGGTAGTGATTCAGCAGAAAGCGCATCAGCGTCTTGCTCTGCGCGGCGGTCTGCGGATTCGTGTAGTCGTCGCGCTCCATGTCGATGAGCGTTTGCCCCGAAATCATCGGCCATTGCGCCGGAAGATCGTCCGACGCCTCGCGCACGCCGCGGTCTGGATCGAAGACATAGCGGGCGTCGGCGAGGACCGGCTGGCGTGTCACCGTGCGCACGAGATTCATCGCGTAGCCGGTTTCGCGCAGCAGCACGCATTCGAATGAACGCAACACCTGAGCGGCGGGTTCGTCGTGCGCGAGGCGCGAGAGCGTCAGCACGTAATGGTTGAAGAGCGCCGGATGCGCGTCCTCGCGGGCGCAGAACTTCACCAGCAGTTCATTGACGTAGAAGCCGCATAGCAACGCGTCGCCGGCGAGCGGCAACATGCCGCCGACCCATTCGGCGGTCGTCAGCGTGCGGACTTCGCCCTTGCCGGTCCACGAAAGTCCCAGCGGCTGAAACGTCTGCAATACGCCGCGCAGCGCGGAATGCGGACGCTTCGCGCCCTTCGCGACGAGCGCGACGCGCCCGTGATCGCGCGAGAACACGTCGATGATCAGACTCGTCTCGCGATACGGATAACTATGCAGCACGAATCCCGGCTGCTCGGCGACGCGAAAATCCGAACGCGGCTTTCTCGGCGCAGACTCGGCATCGGATGTCGATGACGGCGCCGCGCGCCGCCGCTTTGGCACGGCGCGCGCGGCCGGGCGCTCTTCCGCGTCGAAATCGTCGTCGGGACGATCATCGGCGGGCGGAATCATCCGGGCGTCGTTCGGGCCGTCGTCCATGCATCACTCGTAGCCGTACGCGCGCAGGCCCGCTTCGTTGTCCGCCCAGCCGCTCTTCACCTTGACGAAGGTTTCGAGATACACGGGACCGTCGAAGAGCTTCTCCATGTCGAGCCGCGCCTCGGTGCTGATCTGCTTCAGCTTCGCGCCCTTCTGGCCGATGATCATCGCCTTGTGCATGTCGCGATCGACGAGAATCGTCGCGAAAACGCGGCGCAGACGCCCTTCGGTCTCGAACTTGTCGATGAGCACCGTGCTCGTGTACGGCAGTTCGTCGCCGGTCCAGCGGAACACCTTCTCGCGCAGAATTTCGGCGGCGAGGAAGCGTTCGCTGCGATCGGTCAGATCGTCCTCGCCGTAGATCGGCTCGCCTTCCGGCAGATACGGCTTCACGACCGACAAGAGGCGCTTGATGTCGTCGACGTTTTTCGCCGACAGCGGCACGATCTCGCGGAAGTCCCGCAAGGCCGACATCTGCTGCATGAAGGGAAAGAGCGAACTCTTGTCGCCGACGCGATCCAGCTTGTTTGCGATCAGCAAAGTCGGCGTGCCGGTCGGGATCAGATCGAGCACCTTCTGGTCGTCCGGACCGAAGCGGCCCGCTTCGATCACGAAGAGAATCGCATCGACGGACGTGAGCGTCGACGTCACCGCGCGGTTCAGCGAGCGATTCAGCGCGCCGCTGTGACGTGTCTGGAAACCGGGCGTGTCGACGAAAATGTACTGCGCGTCGTCGAACGTGTTGATGCCGGTGATGCGGTGGCGCGTCGTCTGCGCCTTGCGCGAGGTGATGCTCACCTTCTGGCCGACGAGCGCGTTCATCAGCGTCGACTTGCCGACGTTAGGACGGCCGACGATCGCGACCATGCCGCAGCGGAAACCGGAAGAAGTAGGAGCGTTCATAGATGTGTGCGGCAAGAAGTCGTTGGGGCGCGGGGGCGCGATGTGCGCTCGATGCGCGCGTCAGTGACCGGCGTCGGCGGCGCGCACGACGCGGCCCGCGGGCGCATCCGCGGCGGCGCTGTTGCGCGTGCCGGCGTCGTCGTCGCGTTCGTCGGACGGCGCGGGCTTGTCCGCATTCGCGCTGCGTTCGGACGTTTGCGTCGCATCGCTTTTCGCCGCTTTCTCCGGCCGGTGAATGACGGCGCGTTCGGGCTTGTCGGCGGCTGCGTAAGCGCCCGCCGACGGCTCGACGTGCGTCGCGCGAATCACGGCGAGCGGCGCGGTGGCCGGGCGTTCCTGCGGCGCCTGCTGCGTGCCGTGCGGTGCATGTTGACGCTCGCGACGATCGGGCGACCGCAGATCGAGCGCCGCCTGAATGCCGGTGACGCCGGGCACCACTTCGGGCTCGACCTGCTTCGCCGCGCGCGCGCCCTTGCGCTTCGGCTTCATGCCGAGCGTCGGTGCAGCGGCCATCACTTCGTCGAGCGCCTTCTTCGCGGCAGCCTGCTCGGCGGCGCGGCGGCTCGCGCCGGAACCGGACACTTTCACGTCGAGTTTCGGCACCGTGCATTCGACTTCGAACTGCTGATTGTGCGCGGCGCCGTGCGTTGCGATAACGGTGTAAGTCGGCAACGCGATCTTGTGGCCCTGGAGATATTCCTGCAGAAGCGTCTTCGCATCCTTGCCGATGGTGCGCGGATCGATGTGATCGAGCACCGGCGTGTACAGCCGCTTGATGACTGTGAAAGCGGCGTCGAAACCGCCGTCGAGGAAGATGGCGCCGAAGATCGCTTCGAGCGTGTCGGCGAGAATCGACGGACGGCGAAAGCCGCCGCTGCGCAATTCGCCTTCGCCGAGCCGCAGGCCTTCGGACACGTTCAACGCCTGCGCGATTTCGTAAAGCGACTGCTGTTTGACCAGATTCGCGCGCACGCGCGACAGGTCGCCTTCGTCGAGTTTGCTGAATCGTTGGAACAAAAGCGCGGCCACCACGCAATTTAGAACGGAATCGCCGAGAAATTCGAGCCGTTCATTGTGCGTGGCGCTGTGACTGCGGTGGGTCATCGCCTGGCGCAGCAATTCCGCATTGCGAAATTCGTACCGCAGCCGGCTTTCCAACGGAGAAGATGGCATGGAGAGAGTATAACGCGGGCGCGCGGGCGGACGATTCCGCCGGACCGCGCCGGAAAACGCGTGGCGAGACGGTGTTAGCCGCGCTTCTTCACGCCGTTTCGAAGCTTGTTTTAAGAATGAGCAACGCCGGCTGTCTCAGGAGACGAGCCGGCGTGATGTGTGTTCACTGGAAAGCGCCGATGCGCTTGAGATTGCTGAAGTTCATCCAGATGAAGAAGGCGCGCCCGACGATGTTCTTGTCCGGCACGAAGCCCCAGTAGCGGCTGTCCGCGCTGTTGTCGCGGTTGTCGCCCATCATGAAGTAGTTGCCCGGCGGGACTTTGCACGTCACGCCCTGAGCGTTGTAATTGCAGTTGTCGCGGAACGGGAAATCGTCCGCGCCGACGATGAACGGCGGCACTTGCGGATTGTTCAGGATCGCGTTCTTGCGGCCGTCGAGATCTTCCTCGAACTGCTTCGCGTAACCGATGCGCTCGTCGTCGAAATAATCGGGCAGCGGCGTCTCCGGCACCGGCTTGCCGTTGATCGTGAGCTTCTTGTCTTCGTACGCGACGGTATCGCCCGGCAGGCCGATCACGCGCTTGATGTAGTCGACCGATTCGTCCTTCGGATAGCGGAACACGACGACATCGCCGCGCTTGAGCGGGCTGCCGTTGGTCATCTTCGTGTTCGTGATCGGCATGCGCAGGCCGTATTCGTACTTGTTCACGAGGATGAAGTCGCCGACGAGCAGCGTCGGCACCATCGAGCCGGACGGAATCTTGAACGGCTCGATGATGAACGAGCGCACGACGAATACCGCGAGAATCACCGGGAAGAAGCTCGCCGTGTATTCGAGCCACCACGGCTGGCGCAGCTTGTCGTCGTGCAGGCGGGCGCGCGTCTGCGGGGCGTTCTCATCGGCGAAACGCTCGCCGACGCGCTCCTGCTGGCGATCGAACTCGGCCACCGCGGCGTCGGCGGCGCGGCGCCGTTGCGGCAGAAACACCAGCTTGTCGAGCACCCAGGCAATACCCGTCAATACGACGAGGATCAAAAGAATCAATGCGAAATTCATCAATCGCTTCCGGTTGTTATCGTTGTTTGCTTCGCCGTGCGCGCGTTACTCGTCGACGCGCAGAATCGCCAGGAAAGCCTCTTGCGGGATTTCGACAGAGCCGACCTGCTTCATGCGCTTCTTGCCGGCCTTCTGCTTCTCGAGCAGCTTCTTCTTGCGCGAGATGTCGCCGCCGTAGCACTTCGCGAGCACGTTCTTGCGCAGCGCCTTGATGTTCTCGCGCGCGATGATGTTCGAGCCGATGGTCGCCTGGATCGCCACGTCGTACATCTGACGCGGAATCAGTTCGCGCATCTTCGACGCCACTTCGCGGCCGCGATGCTGGCTCTGCGAACGGTGCACGATGACCGACAGCGCATCGACCTTGTCGCCGTTGATGAGCATGTCGACCTTGACGACATCCGCCGCGCGATATTCCTTGAACTCGTAGTCCATCGACGCATAGCCGCGCGACGTCGACTTCAGGCGGTCGAAGAAGTCGAGCACGATTTCTGCCATCGGGATTTCGTAGGTCAGCTGCACCTGACGGCCGTGATACTGCATGTTGATCTGCGAGCCGCGCTTGGCCGTACACAGCGTGATGACCGAGCCGACATATTCCTGCGGCATATACAGATTCACGGTGACGATCGGCTCGCGCACTTCCTCGATCTTCTGCGGCTCCGGCATTTTCGCCGGATTCTCGACCATGATGGTCGTGCCGTCGCGCTGCTCGACCTCGTAGATCACCGTCGGCGCGGTGGTGATGAGGTCCATGTCGAATTCGCGCTCGAGACGCTCCTGCACGATTTCCATGTGCAGAAGGCCGAGGAAGCCGCAACGGAAACCGAAGCCGAGCGCCTGCGACACTTCCGGCTCGAACTGCAGCGACGCGTCGTTGAGCTTCAGCTTTTCGAGCGATTCGCGCAGCGCGTCGTACTGATTCGCCTCGACCGGATAGAGCCCCGCGAACACCTGCGGCTTCACTTCCTTGAAGCCCGGCAGCGGCTCGGTGGCCGGACGGCTCGCGACCGTGACGGTATCGCCCACTTTCGCGGCCGTCAGTTCCTTGATGCCCGCGATCACGAAGCCCACCTGCCCCGCCGACAATTGCGCGAGATTCGTGGACTTCGGCGCGAACACGCCGACATGCTCGACCGGGTATTGCGCGCCGGTCGCCATCATCTTGATCTTGTCCTTCGGCTTGAGCGTGCCGTTGACGATACGCACCAGCATCACGACGCCGACGTAGTTGTCGAACCACGAGTCGATGATGAGCGCCTGCAGCGGCGCGTCCGGATCGCCCTCGGGCGGCGGCACTTTCGCGATCAGCGATTCGAGCACGTCCTCGACGCCGAGACCCGTCTTCGCGCTGCAATGGACGGCGTCCGCGGCCTGAATGCCGATCACGTCCTCGATTTCCGCGATCGCGTTTTCGGGGTTCGCGGCCGGCAGATCGATCTTGTTGAGCACCGGCACGACTTCGACGCCAAGTTCGATGGCCGTGTAGCAGTTCGCCACCGTCTGCGCTTCGACGCCCTGCGACGCATCGACGACGAGCAGCGCGCCTTCGCACGCGGATAGCGAGCGGCTGACTTCGTAGGAGAAGTCGACGTGCCCCGGCGTATCGATCAGGTTGAGGTTATAGACGCGGCCGTCGCGCGCCTTATAGGTCAGCGCCGCGGTCTGCGCCTTGATCGTGATGCCACGTTCGCGCTCGAGGTCCATCGAATCGAGCACCTGCGCTTCCATCTCACGGTCGGACAGGCCGCCGCACAACTGGATGATGCGGTCAGCGAGCGTCGACTTGCCGTGGTCGATGTGCGCGATGATCGAGAAGTTACGAATATGATCCATTCAGTGCCGATCGTGCCAAAAAAAGCGAAAAAGGCGCGCCCTCACCAACGCGGAGCACGCCTTGAAAATTTGGGGAAAACTTGAGCATTTTAGCCGAAAACGGGGGTGCCCCGGCGGATTTCGCCTGCGCCGCCCTCACCGACCGCGCGCGAGCAGCGCTGCGTGTACCGCGTCGGCGTCGAGCCGGTACTGGCACAGCTCGACGCCATCGAGCGCCAGAACCGGCACGCGTTCGTCGTAGCGCGCTTCGAGCAGCGGATCTTCGTCGATGTCGATCCATTCGATCGGAATGCCGTGTTGCGCGGCGATCGGCTCGAGTTCGGCCCGCATGTCCTCGCACAGATGACACCAGGCGCGCCCGTACAGAATGAAGGCCGCGCCTGGCTTCGACGTCATCGCGCTTATTTCTGCGCCGGCACGCGCGGGCGCACCGGCACGAACTGCGTGTTGTCGCCGCGACGCACGAGAATCGCGATCATCTTGCTCGCGTCGAGGCCCTGCGCGACTTCCTGGAACTGCTTGGCGCTCGTGATATCCGTATCGCCGATACGCATGATGATGTCGCCCTTCTGGAAGCCCGCGCGTGCCGCCGGTCCCTCGACGGCATCGACCTGAACGCCGCTCGACAGCTTGAGCGCCTTCTTTTGATCTGCCGGAATGTCGCTCACCGCCATGCCGAGCGAATTGCTCGCGCGCTCCTTCGGCTGCGGCGGTTTCTTCTGCTCGGTCTTCGCGACCTTGTCCGGCTGCATTTCGGCGACCGTGATCGACAGATCGCGCGTCTGGCCCTTGCGCCAGATCGTGAGCGTGGTCTTCGTGCCGGGCTTCGTATCGCCGACCATGCGCGGGAGATCGGTCGCGGTCTCGACGTTCTGACCGTTGAACTTGAGGATGATGTCGCCTGGCTGCACGCCGGCCTTGTCGGCCGGCCCGCCCGATTCGACGCTCGACACGAGCGCGCCTTGCGCTTTCGGCAAGCCCAGCGAATCCGCGACGTCCTTCGTCACTTCGCCGATCGCCACCGCGATGCGCCCGCGCACCACCTTGCCCGACGTCTTCAACTGATCGGCGACGCGCATGGCTTCGTCGATCGGAATCGCGAACGAGATGCCCATGAAACCGCCCGTGCGGCTATAAATCTGCGAATTGATACCGATCACCTCGCCCGCCATGTTGATGAGCGGACCGCCCGAGTTGCCCGGATTCACGGCGACATCGGTCTGGATGAACGGAAGGTAATCGCCCGTATCGCGCCCCTTCGCGCTGACGATGCCCGCGGTCACGGTGTTGTCGAGGCCGAACGGCGAACCGATTGCAAGCACCCACTCGCCGACGCGCACCTTGTTCGAATCGCCGATGGTGATCGCCGGCAGGTTCGATGCGCTGATCTTCACGACGGCGACGTCCGTGCGCTCGTCGACGCCGACGAGACGCGCCTTGAATTCGCGCTTGTCCGTGAGTGTGACGTAGATGGTGTCGGCATCGTCGACGACGTGTGCGTTGGTCATCACGTAGCCATCGGTCGACAGGATGAAGCCGGAGCCGACGCCGCTGCTCTGCTCCGAGTTGTCCTGGTTGTCGTCGGGCGCGTTGCGGCTGCCGCCCTTGCCCTGATCGCCCTGACTTCCGCCGCCGTTATTTCCGCCGCCGCCACCTCCACGAGGCGGCTGACCCGGCATCGGAATGCCGAAGAAGCGTCGGAAGAATTCCGACATGTCGCCTTCATCGAGACCGGGCGGCAGGCCGCGCAGATCGCTGCCCGAACCGACGCGCGAGGTCGTGCGAATGTTCACGACCGAGGGCCCCACCTTGTCGACGAGCGTCGTGAAGTCCGGCAGGTTCACCGTGGGCACCGCTGACGCAGATTGCGATACGAACGGCAGGCACACGGCGAGCGCCGCGGCCGCGATGAACTTGCGCAGCGAGAAGTTGCTCATAGGTTGGAGGCCGGGATCTGGATTACTTGGAAGGCTTGTATTCTATGGTAGAAGCAAATTGCTGCAATGTGGCTTGCGGCACTTCACCCAGCAAGGTGATCCAGAAATCCCCGCGGCGCTTCACCAGAACGTGCGTCGCTCCGCTATTGCCCGCGCCTTCCTTGCGCGTATTTTTCTCCACCGGCTCGACGAAAACCGAGATCGTCGCGAGGCCATCGGAGAACACGGCCTGATCGACCGGAATCGGCGGCTGGCCTTGCTGGCTCGACGCCATCGGACGGCGCAACTCGCGAATCTTGCGAAAGCCCGCGATAGTCGGCGTCAGTTGCCAGCCCTGCGCTTCCATGTCGACCGGCTGCACGGGCGGCCGCACGACGGTCCAGCCCGACGTGTTGCGAATGCCGTTCGCGATCGGCGCCTTGTCGATCGGCCCGCCAATACGCACCTGAGAGAAAGAAAGCTGCTCGAGGACTTGCCCGTCCGGATCGAGCGTTTGAGCGCGCAGCAGCAAGCCGGTTTTCGCATCGGCCCACAGCTTGTAGGCAAAACGATAGGAATCTTTCGGATCGAGCTCGAGCACCTGGCTTTCGATCCCCGCGACGCGGTCCGTGCCCAACAGCTTCGGATCGTAGACGGAAAGCACTTGATCGCCACTCGTCGACAACAGCGCCGGGAACGAATCCCGGTTCTGCCGATGCTCGACCACGAGCAGATGACGCTCCGGCACGAAGGTGAACATGTCGTCGTCGTGACGCAGCATCTTGCGCGGCGCGCCGTCGAGACTTTCGAGCGATTCGTATTCGCCGTCACCGCGCGTGGCGACGTGCGTAATGCGCGATGACTGCACCGTCGCGCCACGCTGGTAGACGAACGTGCCCTCGTAATTCTGCTGCTGGGCCGCTTCGTGGATGCGGTTGAGCAGAGTGGCGGCTGTCTTGCGGGCGGTGGCGGGATCGTCTCCCTGAGCGAACGAGCTCGTTGCCGCCGTCAACAGCGCGGCTGCGCAGAGCATCAATGCCGGCAGCCGCCCCCAATATCTTGTTTTATTCAACCGCACACTCAGCATCAAATTATTGGCCTTGCGTTATAGCCGCCGCGCGAATCAGGGGCATCGAACCGGGCATCGCGGGCTGCTGGGAGAACTGCTGATGCGCTTCGAGATACTGATCGAGATTCGCGTCGCGGATGATGTTCGCTTCGACGATCGGCGTACGCGTGGTCACCGCGGGCACCGACGCGAGCGCCACCCGCT
Organism: Caballeronia sp. NCF2; assembly: GCF_023631205.1. Taxonomy (NCBI): domain Bacteria; kingdom Pseudomonadati; phylum Pseudomonadota; class Betaproteobacteria; order Burkholderiales; family Burkholderiaceae; genus Caballeronia; species Caballeronia sp. NCF2. The sequence continues at coordinate 54,059 of NZ_JALQDN010000020.1, forward strand.
GCATCGACGAATCCGCCGGCGCGACGCTCGCCACCTGCGCGCCTGAGTTGCGATCGACGCCTTGCAGCTGCGGCACGACGATCCATGTCAGCGTAGCGGCCGCCGCGGCAACCGCGAAGGCCGGCATCACGCGACGGCGCAACATGCCGCCCCGCGCTTTCGTCGTCACGCCCGGCAATGCAGCCGGCGCGAGTACGTGCGCCTCAGCTTCGAAACGTTCGGAGAATGCGGCCATGAACGCGCTGCTGCGCGCCGGGCTGACCGCGAGATCGTCGGAGCGCAAGGCGTCGCCGATCAGGTGATATTCCGACCACGCCGCGCGTTCGTCGCCTTTCAGATCCGCGAGAAACTGGCTGATGCTGCCAATTTCGCCGAGCGCTTCGCCGTCGACGAAAGCCGACATGCGCTCGCCGCGCGAACCCGCCTGTGTTTGATTCTGCACCGAGACCGACCCCATGATGCTCCCCATCTTTGACCACACCCCGTTGTGACACCACCAACCCAGATATCGCGTCCCTGCCCCGAGGGTTTTCGCCGCCTACCAGCGTTTGCCTTCGGGAGTGTCCAACAACGGACGCAATTTTGCCGCAATGGCTTCGCGAGCACGAAAAATTCTCGATCTGACGGTGCCGATCGGGCAATCCATCATTTCGGCGATTTCCTCGTAGCTCAGTCCTTCAATCTCCCGAAGCGTGATGGCGGTGCGCAATTCCTCGGGCAGCAACGCCATCGCGGCGTTGACAGTCTGAGCGATCTGCTTGCTCATCAACATCGACTCGGGCGTGTTGATATCCCTTAGTTGGTCCGCGTCGGAGAAAGTTTCCGCTTCTTCTGCATCGGCTTCGGTAGAAGTGGGAGCGCGGCGGCCCTGAGTTGCAAGATAGTTTTTTGCCGTATTGACAGCAATGCGGTAAAGCCAGGTGTAAAACGCCGATTCGCCGCGAAACTGCGGCAGCGCGCGGTAGGCCTTGATGAAGGCGTCCTGGGCGACGTCCTCGACCTCGGCGGGGTCGCGCACGAGGCGCGAGATCAGTCGAATGATCTTGCGGTGGTATTTGGCGACCAGCAGTTCGAACGCGGCCTTGTCACCCTTCTGGACACGTTCGACCAGCAATTGGTCGATTTCTTTTTCACTCACCTGGGAAATCCGATTAGCTTGGGGAAGTTGCGCGGACGGCTATTGTAGCGTTACCGCCTGTAAGGCTACCGGAACGCTCATGCGCCGTTACAGTCGTTACAGGTGGGACGCTGCGGCGCGGCGAGCCTGGACCGAGAGCTGGCGGAAGGTGTCGGCATCGACGGAATCGGCCGCGACGATGAGCGTTTCGCGCCGCCCGCGCGCATCGCAAAGCGTCAACGCGATGAGGCGTCCGCTCCATTGCGCGCACCCAGCGATGCTCGTGTGGCGCATCTCGCCGCTTCGGTTCCAGATCGTGATGCCGTCGGAAAGAAGGCCAATCGCCGATGGCTGGGCGTTCATCCACCGGTACGACGCCAGCCCGAGCACCGCCAGCGCCGCCGCGCAAGCCACGGCGGCGTGCCCCGCGTGCTCCGCATGCGCGAAAACGCACTGGAACACCGACGCCCCCGCAACGGCTACGAAGCCGAGCATTGCGCCCCGCAAGAAACGCGACGGCCGCATCGCGACGCCTGCGTCACGATGCGGCCGATTCACACACACGCTCGCCATATGGATCCCCGCGATGACGAGCGCGCCGTGCTCAGTGGCGCTTGAAGACGAGCGAGCCGTTCGTGCCGCCGAAGCCGAACGAGTTCTTGACCGCCACGTCGATCTTCATCTCCCGCGCGGTGTTCGCGCAGTAGTCCAGGTCGCACTTCGGATCCTGATTGAAGATGTTGATGGTCGGCGGCGACACCTGATTGTGGATCGCCAGCACGGTGAACACCGACTCCAGGCCGCCCGCGCCGCCCAGCAAGTGACCGGTCATCGACTTGGTGGAGTTCACGACGACCTTCTTCGCCTGATCGCCGAGCGCACGCGTGATGCCGATCGTCTCCGCGATGTCGCCGAGCGGCGTCGACGTGCCGTGCGCGTTGACGTAGTTCACTTCATCGGGATTGATGCGCGCGTTCTTCATCGCGTTGACCATCGCGCGGCGGCCGCCGTCGCCGTCTTCCGGCGGCGCGGTCATGTGATACGCGTCGCCGCTCATCCCGTAGCCGAGCACTTCCGCGTAGATCTTCGCGCCGCGCTTCTTCGCGTGCTCGTACTCTTCGAGCACCATCACGCCCGCGCCTTCGCCGAGAACGAAGCCGTCGCGGTCGGTGTCCCACGGACGGCTCGCCGTCGCGGGATCGTCATTGCGCTGCGAGAGCGCGCGCGCTGCCGCGAAACCGCCGATGCCGAGCGGGGAAACCGTGGCTTCCGCGCCGCCCGCGATCATGACGTCCGCGTCGCCGTATTCGATCAGTCGCGACGCCTCGCCGATGCAGTGCAGGCCGGTGGTGCAGGCCGTGACCATCGACAGATTCGGGCCTTTCAGACCGAAGCGGATCGAAAGATGGCCGGAGATCATGTTGATGATCGACGCCGGCACGAAGAACGGCGAAATGCGGCGCGGGCCGCGATTGAGCAGTTCGGTTTGCGTGACTTCGATCATCGGCAGACCGCCGATGCCCGAGCCGACCACGACGCCCACGCGCTCCGAGTTTTCATCGGTGATTTCGAGGCCGCTGTCCTGCATGGCCTGCACGCCCGCGGCGAAACCATAATGGATGAACGTATCCATATGGCGCGCCTCTTTGGCGGGCATGTAGTCTTCGATATTGAAGCCCTTCACCTCACCGGCGAAACGCGTGGAAAAGTTCGTCGCGTCGAACTTCGTGATATTGGCGATGCCCGACTTGCCCGCGACCAGATTGGCCCAGCCGTCGGCAACAGTATTGCCGACAGGCGATACGAGCCCAAGGCCTGTAACAACAACTCGACGACGGCTCACGGTAACCCCTTATCCATAAAATGACGAAAAACAAAAGCCACAGCGGCCACAGGAAACCGCCCTGTGTGCCCTGTGGCTGTCAAATCGGTTTGCAGCGACGATGCATCGAGCTGATTGACGATGAGTCGCTGGCGCGTCCGGCCTTAGGCCTTGACGTTGGCGCGCGCGTAGTCGATCGCTTGCTGAACCGTGGTGATCTTTTCGGCCTCTTCATCGGGAATTTCCATGCCGAATTCGTCTTCCAGCGCCATGACGAGTTCGACCGTATCGAGCGAGTCAGCGCCCAGATCGTTCACGAACGAAGCTTCGTTCTTGATTTCGGCTTCCGCCACGCCCAGTTGTTCGGCGACGATCTTCTTCACGCGCTGTTCGATGTTGTCCATGCAGCCCTCCGAGGGGAAAAAAGTTCAAAAATACAAGTGCGCGCATTTTATCAGGTTTGGACCCGCAAAATACGACGCGTCAGTTCCATGCTCCACCGTGTCCTGCCCTTCATCAAGAGGGCGGCGGCCGGCATTGCATCGATTCTTCACTGCCGCGCGAAAGCGGTACGCACGTTGCTCTTTCGAGCATTTTGCGCGCCCGTTCCGGCGCGGATATTAAGCGAAATTCTGCGAAATGCCTATTAAGGCCTTACATGTACATGCCGCCGTTCACATGCAGCGTCGTGCCGGTGATGTAACCGGCGAACGGCGAGGCCAGGAATGCCACAGCATGCGCGATATCTTCGGGCGCGCCCAGTCGGCCAAGTGGGATAGACGCGGTGAGCGCGGTGCGCTGCTCTTCCGGCAGGACCTTGGTCATGTCGGTGTCGATGAAACCGGGCGCGATGCAGTTCACGGTGATGCCACGGCTGCCGATCTCACGCGCGAGCGCGCGCGTCATGCCGGCGACGCCGGCCTTTGCCGCCGCGTAGTTGGCCTGGCCAGGATTGCCGGACGAACCCACCACCGACGTGATGTTGATGATGCGGCCGCCGCGCGCCTTCATCATCGGGCGCAGCACCGCGCGCGAAAGACGGAACACCGCGCGCAGGTTCGTATCGATGACGGCGTCGAACTCGTCGTCCTTCATCCGCATCGCGAGCTGATCCTTCGTGATGCCCGCATTGTTGACGAGCACGTTCAGCCCGCCGAATTCCTTGACGATGCCGTCGATGAATGCATCCGCCGCGGCGGCGTCGTTCACGTTCAGCACCGCGCCACGGCCCTTGCCGCCCGCTTGCTGCAACGCTTCGCTGATGCCCGCAGCACCGCTTTCGCTCGTCGCCGTGCCGATGACCGTCGCGCCCTGCTTCGCGAGTTCGAGCGCGATCGCGCGTCCGATGCCACGCGACGCGCCCGTGACGATTGCTACCTGGTTTTGCAGATTCATGTTGTTCGTCCTTAGCCAGCGATCAGTTTGCGCGTTTCTTCGAGCGATGCCGGATCGAAGATCGAGCCGCCGACGAGATTACCGTCGATACGCTTCGTCAGGCCCGCGAGCACCTTGCCCGGACCGCATTCGATGACGTGCGTGATGCCGTCTTTCGCCATCGCCTGCACGCACTCCACCCAGCGCACTGGACCGGCGGCCTGACGCACCAGCGCGTCCTTGATCGCGGCGGGATCGGAGACGATCGCGACATCGACGTTATTGATCAGCGGAATCTGCGGCGCCTTCACTTCGACCTTGGCGAGATAGTCGCGCAACTGATCCGATGCGGGCTTGAGCAGCGAAGAGTGGAACGGCGCGGACACAGGCAGCGGCAGCGCACGCTTCGCGCCCTTCGCCTTCGCCAGCTCGCACGCTTTCTCGACGGCCGCCTTCGAACCGGCGATGACCACCTGCGCCGGCGCATTGAAGTTCACCGCTTCGACGACGCCCGCCGACGAGGCTTCAGCGCACACGGCGCGCACGGTGTCGTCGTCGAGGCCGAGGATCGCGGCCATGCCGCCTTCGCCGACCGGCACCGCGTTCTGCATCGCCTGCGCGCGAAAACGCACGAGCGGCACGGCGTCCGCGAACGCGAGCGCGCCCGCCGCGACGAGCGCGGTGTATTCACCGAGGCTGTGACCAGCGACGAGCGCAGGCTTCAGGCCCGTTTCCTTTTCCCACACGCGATAAATCGCATACGCGGCCGTCAGCATGACGGGCTGCGTGTTCGTCGTCAGGTTCAGCTCTTCTGCCGGGCCTTCGGCGATCAGCTTGCCGAGATCCTGGCCGAGCGCGTCGGAAGCCTGCTGCACGGTCTCGCGCACGATCGCGTGATCGGCGAATGCGTTGAGCATGCCGATGGACTGCGAGCCTTGTCCGGGGAAAACGAACGCAAATTTCATATCGTCCTCGTTGATTGGAATGATCCGCGATGTCCTCATGGACCGCGCGCTGGAGGAGCGCGCGGGGTCAGCGATGAAGAGGGATCAGTTACGAATTGGGTAGAGGGATCTGATCGGCGAATCAGTAGCGGATGACCGACGCGCCCCACGTGAAGCCGCCGCCCACGCCTTCGATGAGAATGTTGTCGCCGCGCTTGATGCGGCCGTCGCGCACCGCGACGTCGAGCGCGAGCGGAATCGATGCCGCCGACGTGTTGCCATGCTCGCCGACCGTCACGACCATGCGCTCCGGCGGCAGATGCAGCTTGCGCGCCGTGCTTTGCATGATGCGGATGTTGGCCTGATGCGGAATCAGCCAGTCGATGTCTTCAGGCGTGAGCTTCGCCTTGTCGAGCGCTTCGAGCGCGACCTTTTCGAGCACGTTGACCGCGAGCTTGAACACCGCTTGTCCGTCCATGTGCAGGAACGCGCTGCCCTGAACCACGCCGCCGTTCACGTTGCCCGGCGTGCAGAGAATGTCCGAATAGCTGCCGTCCGCGTGCAGCGCGCTCGACAGCACGCCGGGCTCATCGGACGCCTGGAGGATGACCGCGCCCGCGCCGTCGCCGAACAGCACGCATGTGGTGCGATCGTTGAAATCGAGAATGCGCGAGAACGTCTCCGCGCCGACGACGAGCGCCGTGCGGTTCAGGCCGCTGCGAATGAAGCTGTCCGCCGTCGCGACGCCGTAGGCGAAACCGGAGCACACCGCCTGCACGTCGAAGGCCGCGCCGTTGTTCTTGATGCCGAGCTTGTTTTGCAACAGGCACGCCGTGCTCGGGAACACGAAGTCAGGCGTGGAAGTCGCGACGATGATCAGATCGATCGATTGCGGATCGATGCCCGCCGCCTCGATCGCCTTCTGCGAAGCGATCAGCGCGAGATCGCTCGTGGTTTGATCCGGTGCTGCGAAATGTCGCGCGTGAATGCCGGTGCGCGCGACGATCCATTCGTCATTGGTCTCGACGCCCTGCTTCGCGAGACGGTCCGCCAAGTCCTGATTCGTGACACGCTCGGACGGCAGATAGCTGCCGGTGCCCAGCACGCGAGAGTAAAGATTGGATTGAGCCATTATGCCTTCGAATGTAGCGCAGTACCGGACTCGCCCGGCGGGTTCGGCTGCGAGTTTGGCTGTGGGTTCAGCTGTGAAGCGGCCTGCTGGATCGATTGATCCGCGGCCGCCGACGCGGGACCGTTCGCGTCCGCCTCGCGCGCGGCGGGAGCGTTTTCTTCCATCGCGCGCACCAGGCGTTCGAGCACGCCATTTTTGACGGCATCATACCCGCGTTTGATGGCCCACTCAAACCCGAAGGCCTCGGCCGAACCGTGACTTTTGATTACAAGCCCGCGCAGGCCGAGCAAGGCCGCGCCGTTATATTGCGCCGGATCGACACGCCTCTTGAAACGCTTCAGCACGGGCAGCGCGACGAGCGCCATCAACTTCGAGGCGAAGTTGCGGCTGAACTCTTCCTTGATCATGTCGGCGAGCATTTTCGCGAGACCTTCGGAGGTCTTCAGCGCGACATTGCCGACGAAGCCGTCGCACACGACGACATCGGTCGTACCTTTATAGATGTCGTTGCCTTCCACGTTGCCGTAGAAGTTGAGCGTGCTCGCGCGCAGCAGTTCGCCCGCGCGCTTGATCGTTTCGTTGCCCTTGATGACTTCTTCGCCGATGTTGAGCAGACCGATCGTGGGCCGTTCGCGCCCTTCGATCGCCGATACGAGCGCGTGGCCCATCTCCGCGAACTGCAGCAGATGCTCGGGTTCGCAATCGACGTTGGCGCCCAGGTCGAGCACCGTGGTGTAGCCCTTCTGGCTCGGCATCGCGAACGCAATGGCAGGCCGCTCGATACCGGCGAGCGTCTTCAGCACATAGCGCGACACCGCCATGAGCGCGCCGGTGTTGCCGGCGGAAATGCAGGTCTGCGCCTCGCCCTCTTTCACGAGATTGAGCGCGACGCGCATCGACGAATCTTTCTTCTTGCGCAGCGCGACTTCGACCGGGTCGTCCATCGCGACGACTTCGCTGGCGGGAACGACGGTCAGACGCGGCTCGTCGGAAGCCTTGTACTTCTTGAGCTGAGCGCGGATGGGTTGCTCGAGACCGACGAGCATCAGGTGCGCGTCGGGATGCGAGCGCACGAAATTGACGGCAGCGGGAACGGTCACGGCCGGACCGTGGTCGCCTCCCATGCAGTCGATGGTTATCTTTACAGTCATGGAACGCGACGAATTTCGGACACAAAAAAGCGGCAGTGAAATGCCGCCTTCTCGTCGTACCGGGAAAGTGTCAAGAGCGAGTTGCGCCCGCGCGCCCGTGGAATGATTCCGGCGGGCGCATCGAGCGTCGATGAACGCTTAGTCGTTCTTCGTCTTGATGACTTTCTTGCCACGATAGTAGCCGTTCGGGCTCACGTGGTGGCGCATATGCACCTCGCCCGTGCTCGGCTCGACAGCCAGCGGAGCCGTCGGGAGGAAGTCGTGGGAACGGTGCATGCCGCGCTTCGACGGCGACTTCTTGTTTTGCTGAACTGCCATGATTACTCCAGAAAAATTTTGCGAATTCTAACACAGCCCGATCCGCCGACAGCCCTCGGCCGTTCGGCCATCGGGTGCGCACATCGCGCTACCAGTTTGTTGCGTGCTACAAAACCATTTCAGTGCTTCTTGCCGTCGGAGCCGCCCTTGAGCTTCTCCAGCACGGCAAACGGATTCGGCTTTTCGTCCTCATCCGTCACACCGCTTTCATCCGGCTCGTCGTCCGCCGTGCCCGGAAGCAGACTTTCGTGCGTCTCGGGACATACGTTGTGCTTGGGCACGAGCGGCAAGGACAACAACAACTCCTCTTCGATCAAGTCGACGAGATCGAACTGGCGCGAGCCCACGATCACTTCCACTTCATCGTCGTCGAGCGGAAATTCGTCCGCTTCTTCTTCCGTCGCCACGATCCGATATGTCGCATCGACATCGAGATGCTGCGAATACGGCTGAAGGCAGCGCTGGCACGTGAGCCACACCGAACCGTGCACCGCAAGACGCAGATACGGCTGCGGCGCCTCCGTGCCGTCGTCCTGCAATTCCGGCTGGGTCGAGCCCTCGCCTTGCCAGGTGAACACGGTATCGCCGTCTGGCACATCAGCCGGCACTTCGGCTAACATGCGCGGCATCTGCGACACACGCAGCGCGCCGGCCGATTGCCTGCCGCTCTTGGCGAATTCGTAAATGTCGAGCGCGCGCGGATCGGCGGGGCTCACAGGTTTGCCAGGATTCTGAGTCATGTGCGCTCCTGCTTGGCCTTACTTGGGTTAGTGCTACCGGTGAGTGCTCAGTATGCACCGCGACTCGGCTTAAATGCAGCTTCGATGCAGGCCCGACTTGCCCGAATTTGCCCCAATTTGCATCTGGCCGGCATCATGCTGTCTGACCTCGTGCTTTCTGACTCTTCGGCTCGACCGGTTTCATCGATGACAGGAGAGCCTTCGCCCGCGCACGTACCGATGAAAAGCCCAAAATCATATCGGCTTTGTTCTTTCGAGTCAAATACTTAAGGGCTGAATCGCAGCCCGTCGTTTTTACACCCTTTTTTGTCCGGTTCGTCTCATGTCTGAAGCTTCGAAATCGCCGCCACGCCTGATTCTGGCGTCCAGTTCACCTTACCGGCGCGAATTGCTCGAACGCCTGCGCATTCCGTTCGACGTCGTGTCGCCCGATATCGACGAAACGCCGCTCGCCAACGAAACGCCCGAAGCGACCGCGGTTCGGCTCTCGATCGCCAAGGCGCGTGCGGCGGCCGGACGGAGCGGCAACGACGCGAACGCCCTCGTGATCGGCTCCGATCAGGTGGCGACCTTCGACGGCAAGCAGATCGGCAAGCCCGGCACGCACGAGAAAGCCTTCGCCCAGCTCCAGGCGATGCGCGGACGCAGCGTCGAATTCCACAGCGCGCTTTGCCTGTTCGACAGCCGCACGGGCGACGCGCAATCCGCCGATATCGTCACGCGCGTGCGGTTTCGTCGCTATTCGGACGCCCAGATCGAGACGTACCTGCGCGCCGAAACGCCGTACGACTGCGCCGGCAGCGCCAAGGCGGAAGGCCTGGGCATCGCGTTGCTCGAAGCGATCGAATCCGACGATCCCACCGCGCTGATCGGCCTGCCGCTGATCGCACTGACCGGAATGCTCGCGAACGCCGGCCATCCGGTGCTGGAGGCGGCATGAGCGGCGTTCTCTATCTGATTCCGAACACGCTCGGCGAAGGCGACGCCGACGCGCTCGCCCAAGTTCTGCCCGAACCGGTGCGCGGGCAGGCGGCCGCGCTCGCGTACTACATCGGCGAAAACGCCAAAACGACGCGCGCCTTTCTGAAGAAAGTGGGCACCGAACGTCCGATTCAGGAAATCGAGGTGCGCGAGCTGAACGTGAACACGCCGCCAGCGGAAATCGACAAGCTGCTCGCGCCGATCCTCGCCGGCACCGACGCCGGCCTCGTCTCCGAAGCGGGCTGTCCCGCCGTCGCCGATCCCGGTGCGTTGCTCGTGCGGCGCGCGCATCAGCGTGGCGTGAAGGTCGTGCCGTTCGTCGGACCGAGCTCGATCTTGCTCGCGCTGATGGCTTCCGGCATGAACGGCCAGAGCTTCGCGTTCAACGGCTATCTGCCGGTCGATGCCGGCGAACGCGCGAAACGGCTGCGCGAGCTGGAGCAACTGTCGCGCAAGGCCAATCAGACGCAGATTTTCATTGAGACGCCCTATCGCAATAAGGCGATGCTCGACGCGCTCATCGCTGGCTGCGCGCCGTCGACGCTCATTTGCGTCGCCGTCGATCTGACGCTGCCGGGTGAAAACATCGTCACGCGCACGGCGGCCGACTGGAAGAAGCAGGCCGCGCCGGACCTGCATAAGCGCCCGGCGATCTTCCTCTTGCTGGCTTCGTAAACTCAGCGCAACTGAGGCTTGCCGCCGAGCGTGAGCGCGCGCATGGCGGCATCGCCCACGGATGCGCCGAAGCGCCGCACCACACGCTCGCTGATGCTTTCCTTTTGCGTGTAATCGACGATATCCGGCTGCTTGATGACCTCGCGCGCGACATAGTTGGCGTCGCCGAAACCATCGGCGAGACCGAGCTCGACGCTCTTTTCGCCGGTCCAGAACATGCCCGAGAACAGCTCCGGATCGTCCTTCAGACGCTTGCCGCGCCCGAGCTTCACGGCATCGATGAACTGCGTGTGGATCTGATCGAGCATTTCCTGCGCGTGCGCGTTCATCGCGGGCGTTTCCGGCGAGAACGGGTCAAATGCGCCCTTGTTCGCGCCCGACGTGTGCATGCGGCGCTGGATGCCGAGCTTGTCCATCAGGCCCGTGAAGCCGAAGCCGTCCATCAGCACGCCGATCGAGCCGACGATGCTCGCGCGGTCGACGTAAATCTTGTCCGCCGCCGCCGCGACGTAATAGCCGCCCGACGCGCACATGTCGTCGACGACCACGTACAGCGGCGTCTTCGGATACTTCGCGCGCAGCCGCCGGATTTCGCCGTTGATGATTCCCGCCTGCACCGGACTGCCGCCCGGACTGTTGATGCGCAGAATCACGCCCGCCGTGTTCTCGTCCTCGAACGCGCTCTGTAGCGCACCGTCGATGTTGTCGGCGCTGGCATCGCTGTTCGCGGAGATCTCGCCCTGCAGATCGATGAGCGCCGTGTGCTTGCCAGCCTTCGCGGCACGATCGCCGGTGAAATCGAACACGCCCCAGGCGATCAGCGCGATCACGCCGAGAAACAGGAAGCGAAAGAAGATGCGCCAGCGACGCGCGGCGCGCTGCTCGCGAATCGCGGCGAGCGCGATGCGTTCTAGCGCTTCGCGCTCCCAGTTGTCGTTATTGCGCGGCGGAATGTTGTCGGACATGCGTCGTGGATGTGTAGAGATTGAATCAGGCGGGACGCACGGCGTCGTCGGGCAGCCAGAAGACCGCGCGCCCTTCCGGCGTGTCGCGCTCTTCGACCGTCACGGCCCGCAGGCGCGCGCCGCGGCAAGGACCGCCGACGCATTTGCCGGTATCGGGCTCGTAGATCGCCCCGTGCGTCGCGCACATCAAGTATAGGCCCGAGCTTTCGAAGAACTGGCCCTCGTTCCAGTCGAGCTCCATCGGCACGTGCGCGCACCGGTTCAGATAACCGAACGCTTCGCCGCCGTATCGGACGAAGAACACGACCGCGTCGCCGCTCGCTTCGGTCGCGTTGACGCGCACGCCCGCGCCGCCATCGACGAGTTCGTCGGACGCGCATACCCGCACCGGTTCGCTCATGCGTGCTCCCGCAGCCAGCCGGCGAGCGACGCGACGCTGTCGGCGCAGTACTGCGGCTTGAGCGCCGCGAGAGAATCGGCCGGATGCGCGCCATAACCGACGCCGACGCCCGCCGCGCCCGCGTTGATCGCCATCTGCAGATCGTGCGTCGTGTCGCCGATCATCACCGTGCGCCCGAGATCCTGCCCGAGCTCGCGCGTCAGTTCCTGCAACATTGCGGGATGCGGCTTCGAGAACGTTTCGTCCGCGCAGCGCGTGCTGTCGAAGAGGCTCGTGAGCCGCGATTCGTCGAGCGCGCGATTCAGCCCGACGCGGCTCTTGCCCGTCGCGACCGCGAGAAAATAGCCGAGATCGCGCAATTCCTGCAGCAGTTCGCGCACGCCGCCGAAGAGTTCGGTTTTCTGGCCCATCGTCAGGAAATGGAAGCGGTAACGTTCGGCCAGGCGCGGATAGTCGGACGGATCGAGCGTCGGCGCGCATATCTGCAGCGCGTCCTTCAGGCCGAGGCCGATCACATAGCTCGCGGATTCATCGGCGGGAACCGGCAGCCCGAGGTCGCGGCACGCGGCCTGAATGCTGCGCGTGATGTGGACGGTCGAATCCATCAGCGTGCCGTCCCAGTCGAAAACGATCAGATCGAATTGCTGCCGCGCCATTTACTCGGTCTCCCGGTTTTTCAGTTGTTCGATGAACCGTTTGCACTCGACGGGCAGCGGCGCTTCGAATTGCAGCGGCTCGCCCGTCGCCGGGTGCGTGATTTTCAGTCGATACGCGTGCAAAAACATGCGTTTCAGCGACGGCTTCGCGCTCGGGCGGGCCAATTCCTTGTTCAGCGCGAAATCGCCGTATTTGGCGTCGCCCGCGATCGGCAGGCCGATGCTCGCCATGTGCACGCGAATCTGGTGCGTGCGGCCGGTTTTCAGCTCTGCCTCGACCCACGCGTAGTCGCGCCAGCGCTCGATCAGATTGAAGACCGTATGCGACGGCAGCCCGTTCTCCTGGATTCGCACGCGCCGCTCGCCATCCGCTGCGACATATTTATGCAACGGCGCCTTGACGATGCGCCGGCGGCCCCAGTCGCTCTGCCAGTCGCCGTGACCGCACGCGTAATAGCGCTTGTCGACCCGATTTTCGCGAATCTGCTCGTGCAGCCCGACGAGCGCCTGGCGCTTCTTGGCGAGCATGAGCACGCCCGACGTCTCGCGATCCAGCCGATGCACCAGTTCGAGAAATTTTGCGTGCGGCCGCGCATTGCGCAACTGCTCGATGACGCCGAACGCGACGCCGCTGCCGCCATGCACCGCGACGCCGGACGGTTTATCGATGACGATCAGATGGTCGTCCTCGAAGAGAATCGGGAATTCGGCGGCGGGCGCGTTCGACGACACCGGCGCCGCGTCCTGCTGCGCGATGCGGATCGGCGGCACGCGCACGAGATCGCCCAACTCGAGCCGGTAAGCCGCGTCGATGCGTCCCTTGTTCACGCGCACTTCGCCACTTCGGAGAATGCGGTAAATATGGCTCTTCGGGACGCCCTTGCAGACGCGCAGCAAAAAATTGTCGATCCGCTGACCGGCGGCCGTTTCGTCGACTTCGATCATCGACACTTGTTCGCTTGCGACCTGTTTATGGGATGTTTTGCCTAACTCATTCATTCTGAATATAATTTGCGAGCAGCCTGAAAAGGTCGACGCTTAGGATCAAGCAGCGGCCGAATTATTCAGACTGTATCGGTGCAAGCGATAAACCATCATTTTACTTGCGCCCAAGGTCGGTTGCTCACCCGGAAAATCGAGAGCGACGAGTTGCACGCACGGCGATATCACCGGCAAGGACGGAGCCCACAGGCGCGTTCGGTCGAGTCGATCGCCGACGGTAACGGATTTTTGGTCAAAAAGAATTTTATCGGCGAGAAGCGACGGCGCCCGGCAAAACCGGATGCCAGCCCGGATCGACCCTGCCGTCGAGCGGGAGAAAAAGGCAAATCGACGCTCGCCGATTTTGCGAACAACTGACGGCGAAATCGCTGCTGCGCTGATTTCTGCGAAGCGCGACAACGCCGCAAACGAGGCGAGACATGCGGCCGCGAGCCGACGGGAGCCGACAGAAACAAGTCGGGCCCGCGGCCGTGCCGGCGCGGCAAGGCAGCAAAGAGGATCGGTTACGAAGCATCGCGCCGGTTTGCGCGAGACCGCTCTTCCTCGCGGCCGCCGTTGGGAGGAATCAGGCTCTTTGCAAGAGCGCAGGCCGGTTCGGCGCGTCCATTTTGAGACGCGGAGCCGCAGCGCCGCCGTTCATCCTCGCCACGAGCCGAGCGATCTGTCGTACGTCTCGCAGTTGCTTCGCAATGCGCCCCACGGCGCGGCTGTCCGATGCGGAAGCCGCGGCCTGCTTTCGGCAATTCTCCCGCCAGAAGTCCCGCTCCAGCGTGCTTTGTGACAACACACAAAAAAGCGTGGCACGCCCACCTTCCCGCTTCGCGCGCGTGATGTATCAGTCACCGACGCCGATTCGCACGACGAGGGAGGACGGAGCCATTCTGGAGCCGTTTCATGAAACGAATGCTGTTTAACGCGACGCAGCAAGAGGAATTGCGCGTCGCCATCGTCGATGGGCAGAAGCTCATCGATATCGACATCGAAACCGCCGGGCGCGAACAGCGCAAAGGCAACATCTACAAGGGAGTCGTCACCCGCATCGAGCCGTCGCTCGAAGCCTGCTTCGTCAACTACGGCGAAGACCGCCACGGCTTCCTGCCGTTCAAGGAAGTCGCCCGCCAGTATTTCCGCGATGGCGTCGAGATGCGCTCCGCGCGCATTCAGGACGCGCTGCGCGAAGGCCAGGAACTCATCGTCCAGGTCGAGAAGGAAGAGCGCGGCAACAAGGGCGCGGCGCTGACCACGTTCATCTCGCTGGCCGGACGTTACCTCGTCCTGATGCCGAACAACCCGCGCGGCGGCGGCGTGTCGCGCCGCATCGAAGGCGACGAACGGCAGGAACTGCGCGAAACCATGGCGCAGCTCGAACTGCCGGAAGGCATGAGCATCATCGCGCGCACGGCGGGTATCGGCCGTTCGGCGGAAGAGCTCCAGTGGGACCTGAACTACCTGATGCAACTGTGGCGCGCGATCGAAGCCGCGTCGCAGAGCGGCGTCGCCGGCCAGCCGATGCTCATTTATCTCGAATCGAGCCTCGTCATCCGCGCGATTCGCGACTACTTCCAGCCGGATATCGGCGAAATTCTCATCGACACGACCGAAATCCATGACCAGGCGCGCGCCTTCATGGATATCGTGATGCCCGACAACCTCTCGAAGGTGAAGCGCTATCACGACGACGTGCCGCTCTTCTCGCGCTTCCAGATCGAGCATCAGATCGAAACCGCGTACTCGCGCACGGTGCCGCTGCCGTCGGGCGGCGCGATCGTGATCGATCACACCGAGGCGCTCGTCGCCATCGACGTGAACTCGGCGCGCGCGACCAAGGGCGCGGACATCGAGGAAACCGCGACGCGCACCAATCTCGAAGCCGCCGACGAAGTCGCGCGTCAGCTTCGTCTGCGCGATCTGGGCGGGCTGATCGTGATCGATTTCATCGACATGGAATCGGCCAAGAGCCAGCGCGAAGTCGAGCAGCGCCTGAAAGATGCGTTGAAGCACGACCGCGCCCGCGTACAAATGGGCAAGATCTCGCGCTTCGGCCTGATGGAACTGTCGCGTCAGCGCCTGCGTCCGGCGCTGTCGGAAGGCAGCCACGTGACGTGCCCGCGCTGCAACGGCACGGGTCACATCCGCGATACCGAATCGTCCGCGCTGCAAGTGCTGCGGATCATCCAGGAAGAAGCGATGAAGGAAAACACCGCGGCGATCCATTGCCAGGTGCCGGTCGAGGTGACCGCCTTCCTACTCAACGAAAAGCGCTCGGAAATCAACAAGATCGAGTCGCGCTTCAAGGTCAATGTCGTCCTGATTCCGAACAAGCATCTCGAAACGCCGCACTACAAGCTGGAGCGTCTGCGTCACGACGATGCGCGTCTCGACGATCCGCGCGCGTCGTGGAAGATGGCCGTCGAAGCGGCGAGCGAGCTCGAATCTGAAACGGGCTACAGCAAGCGCACCGAAGAGGTGAAGCCGAAGCAGGAAGCGGCCGTGAAGGGCATCACGCCCGAGAAGCCCGCGCCGAGCGCGCCGGTGAAGCCCGCGCCCGTCGAGGCCGCGCCCGCGCCGACGCCCGTTCCGGCGAGCGGCGGATTCATCGCGTGGATCAAGAATCTGTTCGGCATTCAGCCTGCGCCGCAACCCGCGCCGGCTCCGGTCGAAGCGCAACCGGCCACGCGCGCGCCGCGCGAACGCGGTGAACGCACCGGCGGCGGCGATCGCAACCGCAATCGCCGTAGCGGCGGCGCCGCGCGCGAAGGCCTGTGTCTTATAAACATCTGACG
>NZ_JALQDN010000021.1:0-52461 GCF_023631205.1 Caballeronia sp. NCF2
GGCGCTGCGGCAGGCACGGCGGCGGGCGCCAACGGCGCGGCGCGCCAGGGCGGCCGTCGCGAGGATCGCGAGGCGCGTGGCGGACGCGAAGGTCGTGAACTGCGCGAAGTCCGCGAGCCGCGTGAGGCTCGTGAGGCGCGCGAACCCCGCGAAGCACGCGAGCCGCGTGAGGCACGCGAGGCACGCGAACCGCGTGAAGCGCGCGACCGCAACGCGGAACGCGCCGGGCGTCCGGAAGCAACCGAACGTCCGGAACGCCGCGAGCGTCCGGATCGTGGCGAACGCGCCGAGCGTGGCGACCGCGCTGAACGAACCGAGCGCGCGGAACGCGGCGAGCGTCGCAAGCCGCAACCGGAAGCCGCCGTCGAGGCGCTGACGCAAGGCGAAACGGTGCCGTCGGAAATCGTCGAAGCGGCGCAAGCCAATGCGGACGCGCAAGTGGCCGGCATCGATGCGGCATCCGACGCGGCGGCCGCACGTGACGGCGAAGAGCGTCGTCGCCGTCGCCGTGGGCGTCGTGGCGGTCGTCGCGAGCGCGAAGAAGACGGCATGACGGTGAATCACGCGGCGGACGTCGCCGAAGCAGAAGGCGCAGCAGAGAGCACTTCGGCGCAAGCCGGCGTGTTTGATGCGGAAGCCGCGCAGGAAGCGGCTGCACGTCGCGAACCCCGCCCGGCCGCGCCGCAACCGGTGGAAGCGTCGGTGCAGCAACCGGCCGCTCAGCCGCTCGAAGCGAAGCCGCAAGAGCAAGCGCCCGCCGCTGCGGAGGAAGCGCCGGTCGCCACGACTGTTGAGGCCGAGCCTTTCGAACTGAAGGCGCAAACGCCCGAACCGACGAACTTCGATCTCTTCGCCAAGCCCGCTCCGGCACCGGAGGTCGAGAATCCGTTCGGTCCGGAGCCGAAGGTCGCCGAGACGAAATTGGCCGATCCGTTCGCACCCGCGTCCGCGCCGGTCGCATCCGAAGAGCCGAAGCCCGTGGAAACGGCGCCGACGCCCGTCGAGCCGGTCGCGGCCGAGCCTGCCGAAGTCGCCGAGCCGGTGAAGACCGCCGCTGTCGCATCGACGCCCGAAGCGACAGCCGTCGAGCCAGTGAAGCCGGTCGAGATCGCGCAAGCGCAGACGCAAGCGCCGGTCTTCGCGCCGGAGCCTGTCGCAGTCGTCGCCGAGCCGGTGAAAGTCGCTGCGCCCGCCGCGCCTGCAACGTCGACGCCGATCGCCGTCGACACCCTTCAGCCGATGCTGGAGCGTGCGGGCCTCGTCTGGGTGAACACCGACGAAGGCAAGCTGCGCGAAGCCAATGCCGCCGCCGCACGCGAGCCGGCTGCGGTGCGCGTGCCGCGCGAACGCAAGGCACTTCCGCCGGCCGACACCGCGCCCATGCAGCAAGTGGAAACCAGCAAGCAGGCCCACTAAGCGCGCGCGTCCCGTTCACTCCGGTGAACGGGCAAAAGCCAGAAACGCCATCGATCCCCGATCGATGGCGTTTTTTTGCGTCGTAAAACGGCTGAACCGAGGGAAAACCGCGACTCCGTGGCAGTGCGTCCCGATGTCCCGCTTCCGTTAGAATGGAACGATCCAACCATTATTCGAACAAGGCCGAAGCGGCCGAGCCGAGCCCCGAGTCATCATGCCCCGACGCATCATTCCTCTCGCCGATGTCAGCGCGATCCCGGATTTCTCCGGCGCCGCGACATCGCCGTCCGGGCTGCTCACGGACACGCTCGCGCGCCCATTGCGGGATTTGCGCATTTCCGTGACAGATCGCTGCAACTTTCGCTGCGTGTACTGCATGCCACGCGAAGTGTTCGATAAGGATTACCAGTTTCTCCCGCACGCCGCCCTGCTCTCGTTCGAGGAAATCGAGCGCCTCGCGCGCGTATTCGTCGCCCACGGCGTGGAAAAGATTCGCCTTACGGGCGGCGAGCCGCTTCTGCGCAAGAACATCGAATTCCTGATCGAGCGGCTCGCGCTGTTGCGCACGCCGGAAGGCCGCCCGCTCGATCTGACGCTCACGACGAACGGCTCGCTCCTCGCGCGCAAGGCGAAGTCGCTGAAGGACGCGGGTTTGTCGCGCGTCACAGTGAGCCTCGATGCGCTCGACGACGCCCTCTTTCGCCGCATGAACGATGCCGATTTCGCGGTCGCCGACGTGCTGAACGGCATCGAGACGGCGCAAGCCGCCGGGCTCGCTCCGATCAAGGTGAACATGGTCGTGAAGCGCGGCACGAACGATCAGGAAATCGTCCCGATGGCGCGCCATTTCAAAGGCAGCGGCGCGGTTCTGCGTTTCATCGAATATATGGATGTCGGCGCGTCGAACGGCTGGAACATGAGCGAAGTGCTGCCTTCGGCGCAAGTGGTCGAACGCATCGACGCGCACTTTCCGCTGGAACCGCTCGAAGCCCACACGGCCGCGGAAACGGCGCAGCGCTGGGGCTATCGCGACGGCAGCGGTGAAATCGGCGTGATTTCGAGCGTCACACGCGCGTTTTGCGACTCGTGCACGCGTGCCCGGCTCTCGACGGAAGGCAAGCTGTATCTGTGTCTCTTCGCGGTTTCCGGCCACGACCTGCGCGGACTGATCCGCAGCGGCGCGGGCGACGACGAAGTCGCCACAGCCATCGCGCGAATCTGGGAGGCGCGCGGCGACCGGTATTCGCAATTGCGCGGCAGCGCGTCGGCGCCATCTCGCGACGATGCACGTCGCGTCGAGATGTCGTACATCGGCGGCTGAGCGCGGCGGATCGTTCGTGCTGAGCGCTCATTCATCGTCCAGCGTCACGGCGCTCGTGCTCGCGGGCGGACGCGGCTCGCGCATGGGCGGCATCGACAAGGGCATGCAGCCGTTTCGCGGTGAGCCGCTCGCGTTGCACGTGATGCGGCGCATCGCGCCTCAGGCGGGCGCGCTTCTGATCAGCGCAAATCGTTCCATCGAAGACTACGCGCGCCTCGGCGCGGCATTCGGCGCGCGCGTTGTCGCGGACGCGCGCGCGGATTTCCCCGGGCCGCTCGCCGGCATCGCCGCTGCGTTGCGCGTTGCGAGCACCGAATTCGTTCTGACCGCGCCTTGCGACGCCCCTTTCGTCGACGAACACATCGGCGCCGCGTTGATGCAAGCACTCGACGCGCACGGCGGCGACGTTGCATACGCAGCAACAATCGACGCGTCGGGCGAAGTCATGGCCCACCCCGTTTTCGCGTTGCTGCGTACATCGCTCGCCGACGACCTGGACGCCTGGCTGGACGCGGGCGAGCGCAAGGTGCGCGCGTGGTACGCGCGCCACAAGGCGGTGGAAGTGCAATTTCACGACGAACGCGCGTTTTACAATATCAACGATTTACAGCAGCTCGCCGATCTGGAACGCCGCTGACTCGTTCAACCGGCTGCCCGCTCACATCGCCATTGCGGGCGCTCAACCACCGCGCGGCCACGTGCTGCTTCGCCGGATTCCGGCCGCGATCCACGCCGATTCATGACCACGTCCAAGGATTTTTCCGCCTGCGTCGCCCACTACGATCCGAATGCGCTGCCCGTTGAAGCCGCGCAGGAAATCGTGCGTCAGTGGGCCATGCCGCGCATGCGGGACGCGCAGATCGAGCGCGTGAGCCTGTTCGACGCGCTCGGCCGCGTGCTCGCCGAGGATGTGATCTCGCCCATCGACGTTCCCGCTTACGACAATTCCGCGATGGACGGCTACGCGTTCGCCGGCGATGTGCTCTCGCGCGGTGGCGATACGGTCGGCTTGTCCGTCGCGGGCACGGCGCTCGCCGGACGGCCGTTCGAAGGCGCGCCGGGCGCGGATCAATGCGTGCGGATCATGACGGGCGCGCTCATCCCGCCCGGCTGCGACACGGTCGTGCCGCAGGAGTTCGTCACGCGCGAAGGCGACGCGATCCGCTTTTCGCCGGCGACGATCCGTGCCGGCCAGAATCGCCGCCTCTCCGGCGAGGATCTCGCGAAAGGCAAGCCGGCGCTGCTCGCGGGTCGCGTCGCGCGGGCATCGGATCTCGGTTTGCTCGCGTCGCTCGGTATCGGCGAAGTGTCGGTTCGCAGGCGGCTCACCGTCGCCTTCTTTTCGACGGGCGACGAATTGCGTTCGGTCGGCGAAACGCTGAACCCTGGCAGCCTTTACGACAGTAATCGCTACACGCTCTTCGCAATGCTCAAGCGGCTCGGCGTCGAAACCGTCGATCTAGGTATCGTGCGCGACGATCGCGCCTCGCTCGAAAAGGCGCTGCGTCATGCGACCGAAAGCGCCGATGTCGTCATCAGTTCGGGCGGCGTGTCGGTTGGCGATGCGGACTTCACGCGCGCGCTGATGAATTCGCTCGGCGACGTCGCCTTCTGGAAGATCGCGATGCGCCCCGGCCGCCCGCTGGCATTCGGCCGGCTGTGGTCGGGCGAGCGCCCGGGCGCGGGCGAGTCGGCGCTCTTCTTCGGGTTGCCGGGGAACCCGGTCGCCGTAATGGCGACGTTCTACTTCATCGTGCGCGAGGCGCTTCTGGCGATGTCGGGCGCGATGCGCCAGCCGCTCACCGTCATCCGCGCGCGCGCCGCCGAGCCGATGAAAAAGCGCGCGGGCCGCACCGAGTTCCAGCGCGGAATCGCGACGCGCGACGACGACGGGCGCTTTCGCGTCGTCACCACCGGTCCGCAGGGTTCCGGCGTGCTGAGTTCGATGAGCGAAGCGAACTGCTTCATCGTGCTCGAACACGCGCGCGGCGACGTCGAAGCGGGCGACGAAGTCGAAGTCGTGCCGTTCGACGGCCTGATCTGATCCGGCGCCGCCGCCAGCCGGTACAAACATTCCTACATCGATAGACGGGGCTTTCCTTCCATGAAAAAGCAGATTTCATTCATCGCACCGGGACAGACCGCCAAGGCGCTGATCCTCGTGTACCTGACTTTCAGCGTGCCCATTGTGCTGCTCGGCGTCGTGGTCGCGTTCGTGCGATACGGCTCGGTGGAAGTGAGCACCGTCACGAGCGCGCTGCTCCTGAACGCGATTCTCGGTTTCATCCTGCTGTGGATCGCGTGCCACGCGTACAACTGGGTGGCCTCGCGTTTCGGCGGCATCGAGATCGTGCTCTCCGACGCGCCGGAGGAAGCGTGAGCGCCCCGATCATCCGCGCGGCCTCGCCCGCCGACGTCGCCGCGATCTTCGGCCTGATGTACGAGCTGGCCGAGTTCGAGAAGCTCACGCATCTGTTCATCGCGACGGAGCAAGGCGTGCATGACGCGCTCTTCGGCGCACGACCGGCCGCTGAAGCGCTCGTCGCGGAAGTCGAAGGCGAAATCGTCAGCTATGCGCTCTTCTTCCAGAACTTCTCGACCTTCCTCGGCAAGCGCGGCCTGTATCTCGAAGACCTCTACGTGCGTCCTTCGATGCGCGGCAGCGGCCTCGGGACGCTGATGCTGAAAAAGCTCGCCGCGCTCGCGGTCGAGCGCCAGTGCGGCCGCTTCGAATGGTCGGTGCTGGACTGGAATCAGAACGCCATCGATTTCTACGAAAAGATGGGCGCGACCGTGCTGCCCGACTGGCGCATCGTGCGCGTGACGGGCGAGCCGCTCGAACGCCTCGCGTCCTGAATCGCGTCCTGCATCACGGCTCGTCGTCGCCTTCGGGCGATGACGGATCGCCGAACGCCTCGCCCAACAATCCCGCCGCCTGTTCGCCGGGCAACGCCTCGACATCCCGAAGGCGCTTGCCCATCTGCCGCGTGCGCGTCTGCGCCGCTTCGATCGAGCGCGTCACCGTTTCGAGCTGCGACTTTGTTCGCGCCAGCACTTCGCCGAACTTGCCGAACTCAGTCTTCACCGCGCCGAGCACCTGCCACACTTCGCTGGAACGCTTCTCGATGGCCAGCGTGCGGAAGCCCATCTGCAGGCTGTTCAGGAGCGCGGTGAGCGTCGTGGGTCCCGCGACGGTCACGCGAAACTCGCGCTGCAACGAATCGCTCAGGCCAGGACGGCGCAAGACTTCCGCGTAGAGACCTTCGGTCGGCAGGAAGAGCAATGCGAAGTCCGTCGTGTGCGGCGGCGCGACGTACTTCTGCGCGATCGATTTCGCCTCCGCGCGCAAGCGCCCTTCCAGCGCGCGCGACGCGTCCTCGACACCGGCCGGGTCCGCGCGTTCCTGCGCATCGATCAGACGCTCGTAGTCCTCGCGCGGAAATTTCGCGTCGATGGGCAGCCACACGGGCGTAGCCACGTCGCCCGGCGCACCCGGCGCGTCGTGCCGGCCAGGCAGCCTGATCGCGAACTCGACGCGTTCGTTGCTCTTCGGAACCGTCGCGACGTTCTTCGCGTACTGATCGGGCGTGAGCAACTGTTCCAGCAGCGCTTCGAGCTGCACTTCGCCCCAGATGCCGCGCGTCTTGACGTTGGTCAGTACCTTCTTCAGATCGCCGACACCCGCCGCGAGCGTCTGCATCTCGCCGAGTCCGCGATGCACCTGCTCCAGCCTGTCGGAGACGAGCTTGAACGACTCGCCGAGCCGTTGCTCCAGCGTCGCGTGCAACTTTTCGTCGACGGTGCGGCGCATCTCGTCGAGCTTCGTCGCGTTGTTCGCCTCGATGTCCTTCAGGCGCGCTTCGAGCGTCGCGCGCACTTCGCCGAGCCGCCGCTCGTTCGCTTCGGAAAGCTGCGCGAGATGCAGCGACATGGAATCGGCGAAGCGCTTCAACGCGTTGCCCTGATCCTCGCGCGCCTGCTGGCTTTGCTGTGCGAGCTGCTGCGCAAGCGCGTCGAATTGCGCGTTCTGCACGTTCGACGTGCTCGCCAGTTGCGTCGAAAGCGTCTGATGGAATTGCGCGAAGCCGCTTTGCGATTCCATGCGCGAGACGCGCGCGCTCTCCGCGATATCGCCACGCAAGCCGCGTTCGAGCCGTTCCTGCGCGCGCGCGTGTGCCTCGCCCATGTCGTTGACGCGATCGTTGAGCGCTTCGAACTCGTCGAAGATGACCGCGTTCGAATTGCGCCGCATCGTCATGACGAGCGCGACGAGCGAGACCACCAGCGCGATCGCCAGCACGGCGATCGCGCCAACCAGCAGTTCCATCATTTCTTCAGTACGTCCGGATTGATCGGGTTCGGCGGATTGCCTGCGCGCGGCCCTTCGCCCAGCGCGGCGATGAGATTGTCGGCCGCGAGATTGGCCATCGCGCGGCGCGTGCCTTCGGTCGCGCTCGCGATATGCGGCGTCAGCACGACGTTGTCGAGCAGCAGGAAATCCGGGTTGAAATTCGGCTCGCCCTCGAACACGTCGATGCCCGCCGCCGCGATGCGCTTGTCGCGCAACGCCGCGATCAACGCCGCATCGTCGACGATGCCGCCGCGCGCGATATTCGTCAGCGTCGCCGTCGGCTTCATCAGCGCGAGTTCGGCCGCGCCGATCGTATGATGGCTTTCCTTCGAGTAAGGCACGACGAGCACGACATGATCCGCGCGCTTGAGCAGATCTTCCTTCGACGCGTACTCGGCATTCAGCTCGCGCTCGATTTCCGGCGCGACGCGCGAACGGTTGTGATACATCACGCGCATGTTGAAGCCGGCCGCCCGCCGCGCCAGCGCCTGCCCGATGCGCCCCATGCCGATCACGCCGAGCGTCGAGCCGTAGACATCGGCGCCGAGGAACGAGTCGAACGACCACTTCTGCCATTTGCCCGCGCGCAGAAAGTGCTCGGATTCGGTGACGCGACGCGCCGCCGCCATCATCAGCGCCCAGCCGAAATCGGCCGTGGTTTCGTTCAGCACGTTGGGCGTGTTGGTGCCGAGCACCTTGTGCGCGTCGAACGCCCGCATGTCGAAGTTGTTGTAGCCGACCGCCATGTTCGCAACGACCTTCAGATTCGGCGCGCCCGAAAGCTCTTTCTCGCCGACCATCTCGCCCGCCGTGAACGCGCCGTCCTTGTCGGCGAGACGCCGCGCGAATTCTTCCTGCGGGAGCACGTCGCCGAGATTCACATCGACATCGAAATGCTGCTTCAGTCGCTCGATCACGTCGGGAAATGTGGGACGCGCTACCAGCACTTTCTTCTTCATCGGTTGCTCCTAGAAAAATAGCCAGCCCAGAACGGCGAAAAGCGGCAAGAGAATCGCGCCCGACCACGCCATGAAACCGAAGAAACTCGGCATGCGTACGCCGCGCGATTCGGCGATCGCCTTCACCATGAAATTCGGCGCATTGCCGATATACGTGTTCGCGCCCATGAAGACCGCGCCCGCGGAGATGGCGGCGAGCGTCGTGGCGTCGCTGGTCATGAGCGTGCGTGCGTCGCCGCCCGCGAGATTGAAGAAGACGAGGTAGGTCGGTGCGTTGTCGAGAAACGACGACAGAAGACCGGTCGCCCAGAAATAGGCGATGTCGACGGGCTTGCCCTGCGCATCCGACACCGCGTGCACGATGCCCGCGAACGCGCCCGATTCACCCGCGCGCAGGATCGTGATGACCGGCGCGATGGTGATGAAGATCGCCGCGAAAAGCTTCGCGACTTCCTCGATGGGCGCCCAGTCGAACGCGTTGCCCGCGCGCGCGCTTTTCGGCGTGAGCGCGAGCGATGCGAGCAGCACGGCGACGAGCAGCACGTCGCGCACGAGATTCTGCAACTGGACATGCGTGCCGAAGATGTCGAACGTGATGCCGGGTTTCCAGATGCCGCTCATCAGCACGAGCACGACGATCGCCGCGAGCAGCGCGAAATTGATCTTGCCGTCGATGCCAAGCGGAGGCGTATCCGGCGTCGGGTCGAGAAACGCGGGCCGCGCGTCGTGCCTGCGCCAGTAGAAACTGTCCAGCACGAAGAACACCGCGAGGAGCACGGCGCAGACGAAGAGCATCGGCAGCGCGAGATGCACGGTAGTCCAGAAGAAGCCGACGCCGTTGAGAAAGCCGAGAAAAAGCGGCGGATCGCCGAGCGGCGTGAGCGAGCCGCCTGCGTTCGCGACGAGAAAGATGAAGAACACGACGACATGCACGACGTGCTTGCGATTGTCGTTCGCGCGCAAAAGCGGACGGATCAGCAACATGGCCGCGCCCGTCGTGCCCATGACGCTCGCGAGCGCGGTGCCGAGCGCGAGCAGTCCGGTATTGAGATGAGCCGAGCCGTGCAGGTTGCCGCGTACGCAAATGCCGCCCGCAACCGTATACAGCGCTGCGAGCAGAATGATGAACGGCACGTACTCTTCGAGCATCGCGTGGACGAGCACGCTGCCCGCCGTGCCGACACCGAACGCAAGCCCGAACGGCGCGAGGAACGCGATCGCCCACCCCGCCGCGATCTTGCCGAAATGGTGATGCCAAACCTTCGGCGCGACGAGCGGAAACACCGCGATAGAAAGCAGGATGCCGACGAACGGTATGCCCCATGTGGCCGGGAGCGTCGCGCCGTCGGGCGTCGCAGCACCGGCCGGCGCCGCGATCAGCGCCAGCATCGCGCAAGGCACGTACAAAACCAGACGCCGCATTGACTCACGCTCCGCGCACGACGATCACATGCACGCGATACGGCCCATGCGCGCCGAGCACGATGGTCTGTTCGATATCGCCGGTGCGCGACGGACCCGACACGAAGTTCACCGCGCGCGGCAACTCGCCGCGCTCGGCGCGCATCAACGCGAATGCATCTTCATGCGCGGCGACGATG
This sequence comes from Caballeronia sp. NCF2, assembly GCF_023631205.1. Lineage (NCBI taxonomy): Bacteria > Pseudomonadati > Pseudomonadota > Betaproteobacteria > Burkholderiales > Burkholderiaceae > Caballeronia > Caballeronia sp. NCF2. The sequence goes on from NZ_JALQDN010000021.1 coordinate 9,649, forward strand.
CGCGACGCCGGCACGATCGCGATATGCGTCTGCGGCAAGAGCGCGCCGGATGCGGGCGTCTGCGCGCCCGAGAGCAGCACGAGCGAACCGGTTTCAGCAGTCGCGCAGAAGCAGCCGGTGATGCCGACGAGATCTTCATCGGCAGGCTTGCGAAACGCCGCCCGAATGCCCGCTTCGGACCAGCGCAGATGAGCAAGCGCGGGCCACGCGACGACATTGACGGGAAGGTTCAGCGATTGGAGATAGCGCACGGCTTCGGCGGGCGCATCGTCGATCGATTCGACTTCGGCGACGGTCGTGGAAAGACGCTCCGCTTCGAGCGTGAAGCGCGCGATCAGCTCGTCACGCGTCTGAGGCAACGGAGGACGCGGACCCGCCGGATGTCGCTCGACATACTCGTCTGCGCCAGCGCGCTCGGCATCCGTAGCCGTGCCGCGACGGCCCTGCGCGCTGCGAATGCGCGCGAGAATATTGCGGCGCGCGTCCGATGTATCCATGGTGCCGTCCTCGTGTTGGCGTGCTTGAGATTCGTGCGCGCCGCGATGATTTACGACGCGTCCGAATTATAGCGAGCGGCATACACGCACGAACCTCGGCCGAACGGCATAGGCCGAATGGACGAATGCGCGTCGCTCAGTCGTCGCCGACCGGCTGCTCGATGCCGAAGACCTGACGCAGATAGGCGAGATACGCCTTGTCGTCGCACATGTTTTTGCCGGGCGAATCGGAGAGTTTCGCGACCGGCTGACCGTTGCATCGAACCATCTTGATGACGATCTGCAGCGGCTGATAGCCGAGATCGTTGGTGAGATTCGTGCCGACGCCGAACGCGAGCTGGCAACGTCCGCGAAAACGCTCGTACAGCTGCAGCACCTTCGGGATATCGAGCGCGTCGGAGAACACGAGCACTTTGGTGCGCGGGTCGCAGCGGTTTTCCTCGTAATGCCGGATGAGGCGCTCGCCCCAATCGAAGGGATCGCCCGAATCGTGGCGCGCGCCGTCGAACAGCTTGCAGAAGTACATGTCGAAGTCGCGCAGAAACGCCTTCATGCCATAAACGTCCGACAGCGCGATGCCGAGGTCGCCGCGATATTCCTTCGCCCACATCTCGAAGCCGAAGATCTGCGAGTCGCGCAGACGCGGGCCGAGCGCCTGACACGCCTGCAAGTACTCATGCGCCATCGTGCCGAGCGGCCGCAAGCCGTGCTTCATCGCATAGAAGCAGTTGCTCGTGCCGGCGAACTGCGCACCGAGCTTGTCCTTCAGCGTGAGCACGACTTCCTCGTGCCACTGCCCCGAAAAACGGCGGCGCGTGCCGTAATCGGCGATCTTGCAGTCCGAATATTCGGGTGGCGTGGCGAGCAGCTTGATCTTGTCGCGCAGGCGCTCGCGGCCGGTTTCATACTCGGGCTTGCGCTGCGTGTTGCGGAAATAGACTTCGTTGACGATCGCGAGCACCGGAATCTCGAAGAGAATCGTGTGCAGCCACGGCCCTTCGATCTCGATGTCGATCTCGCCGTTCTTCTTAGGCGACGGCGAAATGCGGATCGACTTTTCATTCAGATGGAAGAGCGCGAGGAAATCGATGAAGTCGCTCTTGATGAAGCGCATGCGCCGCAGATAATCCAGTTCCTCTTCCTTGAAGCGCAGATTGCAAAGCTGGCGCACTTCGTCGCGAATTTCATCGATATACGGCACGAGATCGACATTCGGCGTGCGGCAGCGGAAGCGATATTCGACATGCGCCGCGGGGAAGTGATGCAGCACGACCTGCATCATCGTGAACTTGTAGAGGTCGGTATCGAGCAGCGAATTGATGATCATGGTTCTGACGGGAACATCCACGCGAATGGACCGCGCGCTTTGCCTGCTTGCCAGCGCGCAGCCCGAGGCCTTTAGGGTCATGTTACCCGAATGTCCGCGCGGACATGATCCGCGCCCTGCCCTTTTGCGACGCCGCGCATACATACATCACGAATCGATATAAAGAGCGCTTCGCGCGGCGCGCGCCCACTTTTACCGTTACGCTACAATATGCGTTTCGGCAAGCGCACCTTCCGGCCCATGCAGCCGCCAGGGCGCCGCCCCCACGAATTCCGCATGCAGGAGCCTGAATGACTCACGTTGTGACCGAAAGCTGCATCAAGTGCAAGTACACCGATTGCGTGGACGTGTGCCCGGTGGATTGCTTCCGCGAAGGTCCCAACTTTCTCGCGATCGATCCCGACGAGTGCATCGACTGCGCCGTGTGCGTCGCCGAGTGCCCGGTGAACGCTATCTACGCCGAAGAAGATGTGCCTGGCGACCAGCAGCACTTCACCGAACTGAACGCTGAACTCGCGCGTAACTGGCCGAGCATCACGAAGACGAAAGGCTCGCTTCCGGAAGCGGACGAGTTCAAGGACGTCAAGGAAAAGCTGAGTCTGCTCGAGCGTTGATTGTTGCGCTCGCCGACGCACGCGCTTCATTTGATTGCAAAAAATGCGTATCAAATGAAGATTGAGCGTTGACACGCCAAAAGCAGCCCCCTATAATTCCGCTTCTCTGCTGTAGATGTTCCCCGATAGCTCAGTCGGTAGAGCGCCGGACTGTTAATCCGTAGGTCCCTGGTTCGAGCCCAGGTCGGGGAGCCAAAAACTCCAGCAAGTCGGTTTCAAAAGAGCTCGGTCAGTTGGCTGAGTTTTTATTTCAGTTGTAGATGTTTCAGTTGTTCCCCGATAGCTCAGTCGGTAGAGCGCCGGACTGTTAATCCGTAGGTCCCTGGTTCGAGCCCAGGTCGGGGAGCCAAAAGCTTCTGTCAAAAAGCCCAGTCGCATGACTGGGCTTTTTGCTTTGTGCGCTGACTTCATCGCTTCACGCAAGCCACACGACGGTCAGCGAGCGCACGCCCTGCGCGCCGCGAATCAGCACGCCTTCGATATCCGCCGTCGCCGACGGCCCCGTCACGAGTACCGCATAGCGCGCCGATTTGAAATCGTCGCGTCGATACACCTGCTGCAAGCCCTCGACGAGTTGCGCCGGGTCGAGCAGCACGACGAGATGCTGCGACAGATAGCCGATCGCGTTCACGACGTACTCTTCTTCGCTGAACCACACCGAGCCCGTTTCAGCGACGCCGAAGCGCCCTCGCACGATGCCCACATCGACATCCTGAAGCGATGCCGGCACGGTATCGGATGAAAGCGGCCGCGTGCCGTCGACGCCCGGAACCGCCGATGCAATCACCTTCGCATCGGCAAAGCGTGCCGCGATCAGCGCGTTCACGTCTTCGAGACTGGCCGCTTCGACGCATGTGCCGCCCATCGCGGTGAGCGCGGTCGTAAAGCGCGCCTTCAGTTCGCCTTCCGGCGACGGGAACACGGGCACGTCCGGGCGCGGACGCGATGGGGGCTGCGCCGCGCGGATCTTCGAGAGAAAAGCTTCGCGAGTCGTCATTTATCGAGCTTCCGGTTTTTCCTGTACCACTCGTGAAAAGTCTCGGCGGGCGCTTCGGGCAGATCGCGGCCGCGTCCCCAGATATTGAGCGGGTTGTAGAGCACGAAGTTGGGCAGGCGCTTCAACGCGCCGCCGAGCGATGCGACCGTCGCACGATAGAGCGTCGGGCTCGCGAGCAGGCGCCCCGCCATCTTCAGCACTTCCTGCTTCACGAACGGCACTTCGTGCTTCTCGGCGATGACCTCGCGCCACTTGTAGATCTGCTCGTGAATGTTCACCTTCACGGGACAGACATTCGTGCAACTGCCGTTCATCGTCGACGCGAACGGCAGCGCGCTATAGCGCTTCAAGTCGTGCGTCGGATTGATGATCGCGCCGATCGGACCGGAGTACGTCCCGCCATACGAAAGCCCGCCGCTTCTGCGATACACCGGACACGTATTCATGCACGCGCCGCAGCGGATGCACTTGAGCGAGTACCAGAAATCGTCCATCGCGAGGCGTTCTGAGCGGCCGTTATCGACGAGGATGAAGTGCATCTCCGTGCCCGGACGCGGCGCGCGAAAATGCGACGTGTACTGCGTGATCGGCGAGCCGAGCGCGCTTCTCGACAACATTCGAACGAACACGCCGAGATCGCTGATCGTCGGAATGATCTTTTCGATGCCGATCGACGCGATATGCAGCGGCGGCACGTTCGCCGAAAGATCCGCGTTGCCCTCGTTCGTGCACACGACGACCGTGCCCGTCTCCGCGACCGCGAAGTTGCAGCCCGTCATGCCCGCCGTCTTCTCGCGCACGAAATATGGCCGCGTGTTCATGCGCTGGCTTTCCGCGAGATAGTGGATGTCGCTGTTCCGCGGATCGGTGCCGATCGTCTTGCCGAACAGTTCGGCCACGTCCGCGCGCAGCTTGTGCACGGCCGGCACGACCATATGGCTCGGATCCTGATGATCGAGTTGCTGGATGCGCTCGCCGAGATCGGTTTCCATCACCGTGATGCCGCGCGGTTCGAGATAGTCGCGCATGTAGCACTCGTCGGTGAGCATCGACTTGCTCTTCACGAGCGACGTCATGCCGCGCTCGCTCATCAGCCTGAAGACGAGCGCGTTGTGCTCCTCGGCGTTCGCCGCGAAATGCACGACGACGCCGTTTTTCTCGGCCTGATCGACGAACTGCGCGATGTAATCGGCGAGATTGGACAGCGTGTGTTCCTTGATCGCCGATGCGAGATTGCGCATCGTCTCCCATTCGGGGATGCCGTGCGCCTGCGCGTCGCGCTTGCTGCGCAAGTCCCACAGACGCTTGTCGTGGAACGCGACGTGATCTGGCTTCTGCAGGAACGCGCCCGCCGCCTTCGCGTGATCGATACGAACGCTTTTGCTCATGCGCGCGCCCCGTTCAGAACCTGCGCGATGTGGATGAACTTCGCATCGGCTTTCATGCGCTCGGCGCAGCATTGCTGATGCATGAGACACGACATGTCGCCCGACACGATGTACTCCGCGCCCGCGCCGACGTGATCGCGCACCTTGTCCTGACCCATCCGCACGGAGACGGCCTCTTCCGTCACCGAGAACGTGCCGCCGAATCCGCAGCATTCGTCGGGACGCGCGGGCGCGACGAACTCGATACCCCTCACGCGTTCGAGCAGCGTGCGCGGCTTCGAATACGGCGTTCCGGCCACTTCCGAATTCGACGTTTCGCGCAGATGCCGCACCGCGCTGCAACTGTTGTGCAGCCCGACCTTGTGCGGAAATTCGGCCCACGGAAACTCGCGCACCTTCAGCACGTCGTGCAGGAATTCGACGAGCTCGAACGTATTGCGCCGCACCTTCTGCACGGCGCTCGTCTGCTCGATCGCGGTGAAATGCTCGCGTACGTGATGCGTGCAACTCGCCGATGGCCCGACGACATAGTCGTAGTCGGCGAAATTGCGCGCGAACACGCGCTCGGCGCCGGCAGCCTCCTTGTGTGCGCCGCTATTGGCCATCGGCTGGCCGCAACAGGTCTGATCCTGCGGATAGTCGACGTCCACGCCCAGCCGTTCGAGCAGTTCGAGCGTGGCGATGCCGACTTGCGGATAAAAAGCGTCGATGAAACAGGGGACGAACAAGGCGACTTTCATGACGGGTTCGGCGATTTGGTAAGCTTGGTCTGACCGAGACTTTAATGAGATGCCTCTTTCGTGTCAAACTCGGGCATTCCCCGGCTTTCACCTCGCATTCACGTCGAACGATGACTTTCCAGCCCGTCCATGCGCATTCCTACGCCCGCGTGCGTCTCTCCGATGTCGTGTCGGGACAGATCCGGGAATTGATTTCGAACGGCACGCTGCTGCCGGGCCAGCGCCTGCCCGCCGAGCGCGATCTGGCGGAGCAGTTGAACGTGTCGCGTCCGTCGCTGCGGGAGGCGTTGATCCGTCTGGAGTCGGACGGATTCATCCGCGCGGCCGGGCGCGGCGGTTTTGTCGTATCGGATGTGACCGCGCCGCTCGTGTCGCATCCGCTCGCCGCCCTGCTCGGGCAACAACCGAACGCGAGCGCCGACGTTCTCGAACTTCGCCACGGCCTCGAAACGCTCTCGACCGCCTACGCCGCCGAGCGCGCCACCGACGACGATCTGGCGCGCATCGCCGCCGCCTTCGACGCGCTGCAAAACGCCGTCGCCGAAAAAAGCACGCGCATCGCGGAGAGAGACGCGGCGTTCCATCTCGCCATCGCGGACGCGACGCACAACGTCGCGCTCACGCACGTCATGCACGGACTCAATGAACTGGTGCGCGAATCGATGCTCACGTCGCACCGTCTCGTCGATTACGACGACGAAGTCGAAGCGAACCTGATGACGCAGCATCGCGCGATCTTCGATGCGATCGTAGCGCGCGATCCGGCGCGGGCGCGGGAGTGCGCGGGCGCGCATCTCGATTACGTGCGCACGCTGTATCGCGATGTTCCCGCGAAGAAAAACCGCGCGGCCTGATCCAATCACATTACGAATCTGTAAGCCGCAAGAAAGTGATGATAGGACGTCGCCTACACGCATTTCGGACACGCACGGCTAACGCGGGCGGCGCATCCTCGCGATACTGAAACCGTCGAAAACAACATGCGAAGGAGGACAACATGCCTTATCTACTCGGATGGCTGCTCGGCGTGCCGGTCATCGTGCTGGTGATTCTGTATCTGATCTTTCATTGACCGCATGCGGGCACGAGATGCATCGAAGAGCCAAGGGCGTCGATACAATACGACGCCCTTTCTCTTTTCCGAAGGATGACGATGAACCGCTCCGTCCTCGCGCTCGCCGCATCGCTCGCACTTTTCTCCGGCGCCGGACTCGCGCACGCGGAGGAAATCGCGAGCGTCAACACCAACTTCCGCTTCACCGGATCGGACCGCGTGACCGTCGATGCGTACGACGATCCGCTCGTCCAGGGCGTCACCTGCTATGTGTCCCGCGCGCGCACGGGCGGCGTGAAAGGCACGCTGGGCATCGCCGAAGATCCGACCGAAGCGTCGATCGCGTGCCGCCAGGTCGGGTCGATCAAGATCGCCGAACCGCTCAAGCAGAAAACCGACGTGTTCTCGGCCGGCATGTCCTTCATCTTCAAGACGCTGCATGTGGTGCGCGTCGTCGATACGAAACGCAATACGCTCGTCTATCTGACTTACAGCGACCGCATCGCGACCGGCAGCCCGAAAAACAGCGTGACGGCGGTTCCGATGCCCGAGGGCACGACCATACCGGTGAAGTGACACGCAACTGTCCGGCCGGGCGCGAAGCAAAGTTGTAAACTGGGCGATTCCGCTTATCTCAGAATTGCTCGATCATGCACGCCGACCGTTTCCGCAATGCCGCACGCTACTGGCGCTCGCCGCTCGTGCCGGACGCGGACATGGTCACGGCCGAATACTACGATCACGAATTCTCGCCGCACTGGCATGACGCCTATACGGTGCCCGTGATCGAGGCCGGCGCGGAGTGCTTCGACTATCGCGGCGCGCATCACGTCGCCGAAGCCGGTTCGGTGCCGGTGATCAATCCCGGCGAAGTGCATACCGGCGCGCGGGCCGTCGATGCGGGCTGGCGCTATCGCGTGTTCTATCTGCCGGTGCCGTTCGTCGAAACTCTCGCGCGCGACCTGTCGGGGCGGCCGGAATCGTCGCCGTGGTTTCCGGATGAAATCATCCGCGATCCCGATCTCGCGCGGCGTTTGCAGATCGCGCATCGCCTGCTGGAAAACGGCGCCGACCCGCTCGCCGCGGAACTGGCGCTCGTCGATGCAGTGACGACGCTGCTCGGACGCCACGCGCTCGAACGTCCGCGCATCGCGCCGCTCGCCGCCGACGCGCACCGCGTCACGACGATGAAATCCCGCCTCGCCGAGGATCTCCTCGAACCCGTCACGCTCGCCCAACTCGCGCAGACGGTCGGTCTCTCGACCTTCCACGCCGCGCGCCTCTTCACGCGCGAAACCGGTCTCGCGCCGCATGCGTGGCGCAATCAGCTGCGGATCGTGCGCGCGCTGCCGGCGTTGCGCGCGGGCGCATCCGTGACGGATGTCGCGGCGGCGAGCGGTTTCACGGATCAGAGTCACTTCACGCGCCATTTCAAGCGCACGTTCGGCGTGCCGCCCGGCCGCTGGCGCTAGGCGGTCCGGCCTCGGGAAAGCGCAAGAACGTACAAGCATTCTCATCGACGTTTTGCGTATCCTCGCTTCCATAGGAGGAAATCTTGAAAGCAACACCTTTGCGCGAATTCGCCGCCGGCGCACGCGACACCATCCCGATGATGATCGGCGCCGCGCCCTTCGGCGTGATCTTCGGCACGCTCGTCACCGCAAGTCCGCTCACGCTCTGGCACGGCCAGTTGATGTCGCTCGTCGTGTTCGCGGGCTCGGCGCAGTTCATCGCGGTCGGCCTGATCGCGTCGCACGCGAGCTTCGCCGTCATTCTGGCGACGACGCTCGTCGTCAATCTGCGTCATGTGCTCTATTCCGCGACGCTCGCGCCGTATGTCGCGCATCTGCCGCGCCGCTGGCGCTGGGCGCTCGCGGGCATGCTCACCGACGAAGTTTTCGCCGTCGCCTACGCGCACTATCAGAAGCGCGCGCCGGGGGAGATCGGGCCGCACTACTTCTTCGGCTCCGGCGTCGCGATGTATCTGAACTGGCAGTTGTGGACGCTCCTCGGCCTCCTGTTCGGCGCCGCGTTTCCCGGACTGAAATCGCTCGGGCTCGACTTCGCGATGGTCGCGACGTTCATCGCGATCATCGTGCCGCAGCTCGTCGCCGTGCGTTTCGTCGCGGCGGCGCTCGCATCGGGCGTGCTGTCGTTCGCGTGGCAAGGCTGGCCGTACAAGCTCGGCCTGCTCGCGGCGGTGTTCGTCGGCGTGGCCGTCGGCATGCTGCTCACGCTGATGGAAAACCGTCCGCAGGCGAAGGGCCACGCGAAACATCGTCTGAAGAACGCGAAGGAGCGCACGCAATGAACTACGTCACGCTGATCTTCGGCATGGCGGCCGTTACGTTCGCGATCCGCGCCGCCGTGTTCGTGCTGGGCGAACGCCTGCCCTTTCCGCCGATCGTCCGCACCGCGCTTTCGTTCGTGCCGGTGACGGTGCTCACCGCGATCATCGTGCCGATGACCGTCTCGCCGCACGGTAACGGCGCGGAAATCACCTGGCGCAATCCGCAGCTCGTGGCTGCGATCGTCGCGATCATCGTTTGCGCGTTCACGAAACGGCCGCTTTTGACGATTGCCGTGTCGCTCGCGGTGTTTTTCGCGTGGCAGTTCGCCGTGCTGCGCTAAACGTTTTCTCTCCATCAGCCGTTAAACGGCTTTCAAAGAGCATCGAAGAATCCTCAAGTTCCCGAAGCGCGCGCCGATAACAGAAACGAATGGACTCCGCCTGAGACGCGGCGCCGACAGCTTTTCCCGCCTTCGGGGATCGAAGGCGGAACCGGGAACCAACATGCGTCAAATCACCTTATCGTTACGCGACGAGACCATCGCTTCGCTGCAGCGCGATTTCGAAGCGTTCACGCGTCTGTCGCTGAAGCTGGATCCGCAATTCGTCACGCCTTCGTTCGAGGACTTCCTGCGCGCGAAGCTCCTGGACAACAACACGCCGCTCACCGAGCAGGCGGTGCAGCGCATGCTCACGCACGGCCAGTACGCGTGGGCGAAGCGCGCGCTCGACAAGGAGTTTCCGGACGTCGTCGAGATCCTGATCCGGCAGGCAGCCGAGCACGGCTTCGCGTTCGCGATCCGCGCGGACTGGACCGCCGAGGATCTCGTCAAGGCATCGCGCGCGTGGGCGACGGCGATCGTCACCGAAGCGGACGGCGACGTATCGCAAGTCGACATGCTCGCCTCGCAGATCAAATCGGCGGCGGCGGATATTCGCGAAGTCGAGGAAAAGATGCAGACGCCCGCATGGCGTCTCGCCGATTCGCTACGTCAGCGCGTGTATGAAACCAAGATTTCGGTGGAGACGAGCATCGGTTCGACCGCGCGCGAGAAGCTCGGCGAACTGCGCTGCCTGCTGCGGCTAGGCATCTTCTATGGCTCGATCCAGAAGCAGGAAGCGCAGCAAGTGCTGGAATATCTGCGCTCGCTGCGGCCCGAGCTTTTCGTCGAAGAGCCTTACGACGGCTACACACGCTTCGCAGCATGGCTGCGCAGCATCTTCTCGCCGTCGCCGCGCGCGCCGCGTGCATCGCGCGCGCAGCGCTGAGATTCAGGTCAGTCCCACATTCCCTTTAGGCGCGCCGCGATATCGATCTTCGCTTTCGCGGCCGCAGCCAGCCCCGCCGCCGTCGGCGCAGCGGGCGCGATGACGGGCGGCCACGCGGCCGCTTCGAAGTTCTGCATCAGATGCGGCGGAATGAAACGCGTGCGCTGCGCCCATACGTGACGGTCGCCGAGATGCGTCTGGTTGTACACGTAGAAGCGCTGCGGCGTGATGATGTGCAGGTCTTCCTTCGCGCGCGTCATCGCGACGTATAACAGCCGCCGTTCCTCGTCGAGTTCCTCGTCGCTGCCCGTGCCGAGATCGGACGGAATGCAGCCGTCGACGCCGTTCAGCACGAACACGTTGCGCCATTCCTGGCCCTTCGCCGAATGGATCGTCGAGAGAATCAGATAGTCTTCGTCGAGCAGCGGCACGCCGGATTCGTCGCTGGTCGCGTCGGGCGGATCGAGCGTCAGTTCGGTGAGAAAGCGCTCGCGCGTGGGATACGTCGCCGCGATGCTTTCCATCTGCAACACGTCGCCGATGCGGATCGCCGCGTCCTCGTGATTGCGTTCCAGATGCGGCTCGTACCAACGCCGGATCATTTCGAACTCGGCGGGCCAGCCGGAGTCGCGGCCGCAGAGCTTCGCCATCAGGCCGACGAAACGCGGCCAGTCCTCCGACGCGCGCGCGGGCGCCTGAAACGCGGCGATCGCATTCGACGCCACCGCGTCTGGCGCGCTCACGCTGTCGAGCAGGCGCCCGGCGATCGCCGGTCCGACGCCCGGCAACAACTGCGCGACGCGAAAGCCCGCGACGCGATCGCGCGGATTCTCGGCCCAGCGCAACACCGCGAGCACGTCCTTGACATGAACGGAATCGAGAAACTTCAGTCCGCCGAACTTCACGAACGGAATGTTCCGGCGCGTCAATTCGATTTCGAGCGCCGCGCTGTGATGCGCGGCACGAAACAGCACCGCCTGCGCCTTGAGCTTCATGCCGCCTTCGCGCGCTTCGAGCACTTTTTCGACGACATAGCGCGCCTGATCGGCTTCATCGGCGACGGCAACGACGCGCGGCTTTTGCGCCGATGCCTTGTCGGTCCACAGATTCTTCGTGTAGCGCTCGGTCGCGAGGCCGACCACCGCGTTCGACGCTTCGAGAATCGGCAAGGTCGAACGATAGTTGCGGTCGAGCGTGACGGTCGCGGCGGGCGGATCGAAGTGGCCGGGAAAATCGAGGATGTTGCGCACCGTCGCGCCGCGAAACGAGTAGATGGATTGCGCATCGTCGCCGACGACGGTAAGGCCGCGCCCGTCCGGTTTCATCGCGAGAAGAATGGATGCCTGCAGACGGTTCGTGTCCTGATATTCGTCGACGAGAACGTGATCGAAGCGGCTCGCGAGATCGGCGGCAATCGACGGCTCCGCCGCGAGATGCGACCAGTAGAGCAGCAGATCGTCGTAATCGAGCACGCTTTGCGCCTGTTTCGCGCTGACGTACGCGGCGAAGAGGCGCTTCAGGTCCGCTTCCCACTCGCGGCACCACGGATACGACTGATCGAGCACGGTCGCCAGGGACGCGCCGGTGTTGACGACGCGCGAGTAGATCGCGAAGCACGTCGATTTGGCGGGAAAGCGCTTTTCCTTCGACGACAAACCGAGCTCGTGCCGCACGAGGTTCATGAGATCGGCCGAATCCTCGCGATCGTTGATGGTGAACGACGGCGCGAGCCCGACGAGATCGGCGTAATCGCGCAACAGCCGCGCGCCGACGCTATGGAACGTGCCCGACCACGACAAACCCTGCGCGATTGCGCTTCTCGTGCCGAGCGCGTTCATTGCGATGCGCGACACCCGCCGCGTCATTTCGAGCGCCGCGCGGCGCGAAAACGTGAGCAGCAGGATGCGATGCGGATCCGCGCCTTTCACCAGCAGATGCGCGACGCGATGCGCGAGCGTGTTGGTCTTGCCCGATCCCGCGCCCGCGATGACGAGCAGCGGCCCGCCCGCGCGCCCCGGTTCGTCGACGCCGAATTCGACGGCCTGACGCTGCGCCTCGTTGAGCTTCGCGAGATAGTCGGCGACCTGTTTTGTGGTGGATTCGTCGGCGGTGTCGGGGAGCGTGAGCACGGGAGAAAAGGCGGCGGGAAATGAGTGACGCACACTGTATATCCATACAACCCGCACGCGCAAGCCTTTGGCTCGACAAGGGTTTTGGCCCCAAATGCAACGAGCCCGGCTCGCACGGAACCGGGCTCGCATCGCTGCAAAAGATTTGCGTCAGTCGGCCTTCTTCGCGTTCTTGAGCTTCGCTTCGGCGGCGGCTTCATTGGCGTCCGATTGCGCCTCGGTCTTTTTCTTGTCGGCCTTGGCTTGCGCGACGGCCGCCTTCTTGTCGGCCTTGCTCTGTTCCTTCGCGGCCCTTTGATCGGCGGCAGTCGGCGTATCCGACGCCGTTTGTGCGAACGATGCCACGCTCGCGCTCGCGAACGTCCCCGCGATCAGCGCGGCCAGCAGTGCATGAGTTTTTCGATTCATGGTCTTCTCCCTTGTTCGATGCCGCGAGCCGCGCCAAACGCGAGCTCGCGGCGATTCCCGGTTCGCCCGCTTAATGCTGCAAGCCGGTGTCCTTCGGTGCGTTCGGCTCGGTCGCGTTCAATTCGGCCTTGGCGGCGTCCTTGTCCGCCTTGCGATTGATCTTCGCGTTCTTCACCTCTTCCTTGTACTGCGCCTTGGCCTGCTCGGTCTGCGCCTTCAATTCGGCCTTCGACGCCTTCTTCGACGCGCTGTATTCGGCGTTCGCCTTCGCATTGGCATTGCGGCGCTCGACGAGCGGATCGGTCGGCGCGGGCGCGACGAGGTTCTGCGGCGGCGGCGTCATCGGCTGTTGGGCTTGCATCGGCTGCACTTGCGCTTGCGTTTGAGTCTGCACCGGTGCGGACTGGGTCGCGGTTTGCGCATAAGCGCCCGAAGCGGCGAAAGTGGCGATGGCGGAGCCGATCAAAAGGATTCGTGCGCGAGTCATGAGCTAGTCCTCTCTTTAGTTGGCGTCGGCGGCGCTCTTACGACGGTGAAACGAGCGATCCGCGCGACTTTTGTCGATTGGAAAGATGACCGAAGCTGCATCGATCAAATGGTCGGACCGGCGGTCAATCGGGCAAGTTCGCGAAAATCAGTCACTGTTACCGACGGTTTCATCTGGCTACATTTGCCAACGAGCGCGCTTGCGTGGGGATTACCGGTCCTCGCGATCCCTGAGCACGGCGCATGCCCGGCGTGGTTTATCATTGAGCCCTTCCCGCATTCCCGCCTTGCCCGCCTCATGCCGCCACTCCAATTCACCCTGACGGGCGACTTCATCGAACTCCACAATCTGCTCAAGCTGATGGGCCTCGCGGACAGCGGCGGCTCGGCGAAGGCACGCGTCGCCATGGGCGATGTCACCGTCGACGGCCAGGTGGAACTGCGCAAGACCTGCAAGATCCGCGCGGGTCAGCGAGTGAAGCTCGACGGCCAGACGATTTACGTGCGCGCGCCCGATTAAGCGCGCGGCGATTTGCGCGCACACGCCGCGCAATTGCGAAAATCCGGGCATAAGCAAACGCGTCATCGACATGCCGCACGCGACGCAATAAGCTGACGGTCTGTTCTTTCGTTCTGGTTTCAGCGTCGGTTCCCGTCAGCGCGTTTGCGCTTCGATCCTTGCCCCCTCGCGTTCCAGTCCGGCCGCACTCATTGCGGCCTTTTGGTTTCGATCCGATCAACATGCAACCGCCAGTCACGCGCGCCGCGCGCGCGCATCAAGGACCGCCGAGCCTCTCGCGTCACGCCGTCGACACGGCGCGTCTCGCCGCGCCGCTTGCCATCGCGCAGCTCTCGCAGATGGCGATGGGCGTCACCGACACCATCCTGCTCGGCTCGCTCGGCCCCGATGCCCTCGCCGCGGGCGGCCTCGGCGCGAATCTCTTTTTCGTCGTCGTGACGCTCCTACAGGGCGTGCTGACGTCCGTTTCCGTGTCGGTGGCGCATGCGCGCGGCGCGAACGCCGATCATCGCGTGCCAGGCATCTACTGGACCGGGTTCGTGCTCTCCCTGCTGCTCGCCGTGCCCGCGTTCGTGCTGCTGAGCTACGCCGAACCGATCCTGCTCGCGTTCCATGAACCCGCGACGCTCGCGAAGAACGTCGGCGAATACTGCGCGGTGCTGCGCTGGGGGACACCCGGCAGTCTGATCGGCGTCGGGATGATGCGCGCGTTTCTGCCCGCCATTGGCGCGGCGCGCAGGCTCTTGTGGATCTCCATCGGCGGCGTGTTCGTCAACGGCTTTCTCAACTACGGCCTGATCCACGGCGCGTACGGCCTGCCGCGCGAAGGCTTCCTCGGCTCGGCGGCGGCGACGACGATCACCGTCTGGGGCATCGCGATCGCGCTCGTCGCGGTGCTGCATCTGCGGCCGCGCTACCGGCATTTCGTCGCGCGCGCGCGCCCGCGCCTGCCGCTGATGCGGGAACTGTTCAGCATCGGCTGGCCCGTCGCGATCACCTACGGGGTCGAATCGACGCTCTTTCTCGCCACCGGCATGATGGTCGGCCTGCTCGGCGAAGCGCCGCTCGCCGCGCATCAGATCGCACTCAACGTCGCGTCGGTCGCGTTCATGGTGCCGCTGGCGATCGGCCAGGCGGCGAACGTGCGCGTCGGCTACTGGGTCGGCGCGGGCGTGCCTGTCGCCGCGCGTCACGCGGGCTTCGTCGCGCTCGCGCTCGGCGTCGGCTTCATGATGTGCTCCGGGCTCGTGCTGATCGCCGTGCCGCGCGCGATCGTCGGGCTGTATCTGCATCTCGACGATCCCGCCAACGCGCATACCGTCGCGCTCGCGGCGTCGCTGCTCGGCGTCGCGGCGGTGTTCCAGATCGTCGACGGCATGCAGACGGTCGGCTCCGGCTGCCTGCGCGGCCTGAAGGACACGCGCATTCCGATGCTCGCCGCCGCGTTCGGCTACTGGGGCGTCGGCTTTCCGACCGGCTATGTGCTCGCGTTCCACTTCGAACTCGGCGCGAAGGGCCTGTGGTGGGGCCTCGCGGCCGGGCTCGCGAGCGTCGCCGTGCTGATGACGCTGCGCTTCCATCGCATCAGCCGGCGCTTCATCGAAACCGGCATCACGCCACGGCCGGACGACGCCGGCGCCGCGAGCGCCGCGCCGCACGGTCACGTCTGATAAGCACACGATCCGCGCGCCGATTTGCATAGCACGAATGCTTGGTTGGGCCGCGCGGCGCGCATTGCTACGATGAACCCGTCTCCTCCTTGAGACATCTGTGACAGGGGTTGTAGGCCCGCTCTAGCCAGCGGGCTTTTTTTCGTCCGTACGCCACCGCCCAGTGCAACGTTCGGCGCTTTCCCGATTTCCCATAGAATAATTTCGAGATCCGGCGCGAGTACGCTCCTTGCTACTTTCGTGCTGAAGACCGAAAACGCGAAAACGTCGCCGAGCGCTTCACGAGCGGCGACCAGAACGGGGAATCGAAGTGTCGGAAAACCGGGGATTGCGGGAAATCGCGCGCCGCGACGCGCGCGCACGAACATTCGGCGCCGCCGTGCGCAACATCGCCGTCATCGTGACGATGACGACGCTCGTCGCCGCTTGCGAGACGCGCCCGCCCGCGACGGCGTTCGACCGGCCGGAGAGCCACGCGCTGGCATCGACGGAAACGACGCCCCTCGCGACCGCCCTCGCGCCGCTCGAGAAACGGCATCCGGACGAGTCGGCGGTGCGCCTGCTGCCGACCGGCACCGACGCGCTGCAGGCGCGCATCGCACTCGCGCGCGCGGCGACGAAGACGCTCGACATGCAGTACTACATCGCCAACGAGGACAACACCGGCAAGCTGCTGCTCGGCGCGGCGTTGTATGCGGCGGATCGCGGCGTGCGCGTGCGCATGCTCGTCGACGATCTGAACTTCAAGGACATCGACCAGATCATGGCGGCGCTCAATTCGCACGACAAGATCGAGATTCGCGTGTTCAACCCCTACGGCAGCGCGCAACGCAGCTTCTCCGAGCGCACGCAGAATTTCTTCACGAATCTCAGTCACTTCACGCGCCGCATGCACAACAAGGCGATGATCGCGGACAACCAGATCGCGATCGTCGGCGGCCGCAATCTCGGCGACGAGTACTTCAGCGCGAGCCCGACCTTGCAGTTTCGCGATCTCGACGTCTTCGCCGCCGGTCCGGTCACGCAAGAAATATCCGCGAGCTTCGACGATTACTGGAACAGTTCGCTCGCGTACCCGCTGCGCGCGCTCAACAAGCAGAAGTTCGACGCCCGCGAACTCGACAAGACCCGCGACGACTTGCGCAAGCACTGGCGCGAGCAGGCCGATCCGCTGAACGCGAAGCCGCTCAATGCGACGCCGCTCGCGCAGCAGATCGCGCGCGAGGAAATGGGCCTCGTGTGGGCGCCGACGGAGTTCCGGGTCGATTCGCCATCGAAGATCGAGCATCCGAGCGACGACTATAAAAGCCCGCCGATGGAGCGCCTTGTCGCTCTGCTGAAGGACGCGCAGAGCGAATTCCTGATCCTGTCGCCCTACTTCGTGCCGCACGACGCGGGCGTGAAGGCGCTCGCCGGTCTGACGAAGCGCCGCGTGCGCGTCGCGGTGCTGACGAATTCGCTCGCCGCGACCGATGCCGTCGCCGTGCAGGCGGGCTACGCGCCGTATCGCATTCCGATGCTGCAAAACGGCGTCGAACTGTACGAGTTCAAGCCGATTCAGGTCGAAGGCGAAAGCAGTCCGCGCGCGGGTCTCTTCGGCTCGCAGTCGCGCGCGAGCCTGCACGCGAAGGCCTATGTGATCGATCGGAGTATCCTCGTGATCGGCTCGATGAATCTCGATCCGCGTTCGGCGAAGCTCAATACCGAGCTCGCGCTCGTGATCCACAGCAAGCCGATCGCCGAGGAAGCCGCGAAACTCTTCGAGAACGGCATTTCGCCGAAGGTGAGCTGGCAGGTGCAACTGGCGAGCGCGGCGGTGACGGAGGAGCTTCGGCGCACGGGCGCGCCGCAGTCGGGCCTCGTCTGGATCACCGAGGAAAACGGCAGTCTCGTCACCTACAATTTCGATCCCGAGGCAGGTCTTTATCGCAATGCGATGACGGGCCTCTTCATGATGCTGCCCGTCGACAAGCAGCTTTGATCCAACTTCGTAAGGAAACTCACGCGATGTCACACGATGCGAAAGGCGACGTACGGATGGAGACGGACACGTTCGGCGAGATCGCCGTGCCGAACGACAAGCTCTGGGGCGCGCAGACGCAGCGCTCGCTGCAAAACTTCAAGATTTCGACGGAAAAGCAGTCGCCCGAGCTGATCACCGCGCTCGCGATCATCAAGCACGCCGCCGCGGAAGTGAACGAAGGCCTGAAGGTGCTCGACTCGAAGAAGGCGAAGGCGATCGTTCAGGCGGCCGAGGAAATCATCGACGGCAAGCATCCCGACGAATTTCCGCTCGCCGTCTGGCAAACCGGCTCGGGCACGCAGACCAACATGAATCTGAACGAGGTGATCGCCAATCGCGCGAGCGAAATCATGGGCGGTCCGCGCGGCGAGGAGCGCCTCGTGCATCCGAACGACGATGTGAATCGCGGCCAGTCGTCGAACGACGTGTTTCCGACCGCGATGCACGTCGCCGCGGCCGTGGCGATCAAGAAGCATCTGCTGCCGTCGCTGAAAACGTTGCGCGATACGCTCGACAAGAAGGCGAAGGCGTTCGACAAGATCGTGAAGATCGGCCGTACGCACTTGCAGGACGCGACGCCGCTCACGCTCGGGCAGGAGTTTTCGGGATACGTCGCGCAGCTCGATCAGAGCATGAAGCACGTCGAGGCGACTTTGCCGCATCTGTATCAGCTCGCGCAGGGCGGCACGGCGGTCGGCACGGGGCTGAACGCGCATCCGGAATTCGCGGTGAAGGTCGCGCAGGCGATCGGCAAGCTCACCGGCCTGCCGTTCGAGACTGCGCCGAACAAGTTCGAGGTGATGGCCGCCGCCGATGCGCTCGTCGCCGCGCACGGCGCGCTGAAGACGGTCGCGGCGAGCCTGATGAAGATCGCCAACGACATCCGCTGGCTGGCGAGCGGACCGCGCTGCGGGTTGGGCGAGCTGTCGATCCCGGAGAACGAGCCGGGCAGCTCGATCATGCCGGGCAAGGTGAACCCGACGCAATCCGAAGCCGTCACGATGCTCTGCTGCCAGGTCTTCGGCAACGATGTCGCGGTGAACTTCGGCGGCGCGAGCGGCAACTTCGAGCTGAACGTGTTCCGGCCGATGATCGCGCACAACGTGCTGCAATCGGTCCGCCTGCTCGCGGACGGCGCGCAGAGCTTCAACGATAACTGCGCGGTGGGCATCGAGCCGAACGAGAAGCGCATCGACAGTCTGCTGAACGAATCGCTGATGCTCGTGACGGCGCTGAATCCGCATATCGGCTATGACAAGGCCGCGCAGATCGCGAAAAAGGCGCACAAGGAAGGCACGACGCTGAAGGCCGCCGCGCTCGCGCTCGGTCACGTGACCGAGCAGCAGTTCGATGAATGGGTGAAGCCGGAGGAAATGGTGGGAAAAAGGTAAGCGCGTTCTTGCCCGAAGAGCGGCGGGTTACACCTTCCCCGCTGCCACCTCTTCCGGCTTCAGCTCGACGATTGCATCGAGCGCGTCCTTCACGTCCATCGCGTATTTCGCGAGGCGCTTTTCCTCTTCCGTTTCCGGCACGAACGCAGGCACGGGCGTCGGCTGGCCTTTTTCATCGACGGCGACGAAAACCATCAGGCAATCGGTCGTCTGCTCAAGCTCGCCGACTTTCGGGTCGCCCGCATGCACGGAAATGTGGATGTGCATGCTGGTGCGCCCCGTCGTCACGACGCGCGCGCGCAACTCGACCAGATTGCCGACGAGAATCGGCCGCCGAAAACGGATGTTGCCGACGCTCACCGTGACCGCATAGCGCCCGGACCACATCGCGGCGCAGGCGTAGGCGGTTTCGTCGATCCATTTCATCAGCGCGCCGCCGTGCACCTTGCCGCCGAAATTCACCGAAGTCGGCTCGGCGAGAAAGCGGAAAGTGGTTTCGGCACGGCTTTTCGGGACGGCTGGAATGGGGGATGAGGTCGGCGTATTCATGGGAAGCCCGGCTGATGCGGAAAATGAATGCCGATTATAGGGTCGGCAATATTCAATCGTGGATGGTGATGCCCTGATCGATCGTGCCGTACATCGTGATGCTGCCGCCGCTGCCCGCCGACGACGACGGCGCGCCCGCGCAGCCCGCGCAGAGCACGAGAACGCCTATAGCGCTCGCGAGAATGAATCTGGCCATGGAATTCTCCCCTGCTGCCTCGAAATGCCAGCGGTCATTCTAGCGCCGCGCCTCGCGCATCGACATTTCGGCGCACGGTGAAACATCGGTTGCGCGATCGCGCTAGAGTGGACGCATCGACTACTTCGCCCGATACGGAAATCGCCATGAACCCCGCTTTCGACGACGCCGATTCCCGCGCGCGCCATTTTCCCGGCCTGTCGCGCATCGGCGCGCTGATCGCGGATCCGGGCCGCGCCGCCATGCTCTGGTCGCTGATGGACGGCACCGCGCGCCCCGCCGGCGAACTGACGATGATCGCGGGGCTGTCGCCATCGGCGGCAAGCGGGCATCTCGCGCGGCTGACCGAAGGCGGACTGCTCGCGCTCGAAGTGAGCGGACGGCATCGGTACTACCGGATCGCGACGGCGGATATCGCCGCGGCCATCGAAGCGCTCGCCAATCTCGCGCGGGCGAGCGCGCCGCAGCGCGCGCCGGAACGGCCGCCTTCCGCCGTGCCTGTCGAAATGCGTTTCGCGCGCACCTGCTACGACCATCTGGCGGGCGAACTCGCCGTGCAGCTCTTCGAGCGGATGATCGCGCGCAACTGGCTCGCCGCCGCCGATCGTCACGACGCCGCGCACGGCCCCGCCGCGCTCGACGCCACGCCCGAAGGCGCGCAGGCGTTCGCCGAACTCGGCATCGATCTGAAGGCGCAGCGCGCGCGGCGGCGACGGTTCGCGTGCACCTGCATCGACTGGAGCGAGCGCCGGCCGCATCTGGGCGGCGCGCTCGGCGCGGCGTTTCTCGACGCGTGCGAGTCGCACGGCTGGATCGAGCGCACGGCGAAACGCCGCGTCCTGCGCGTGACGCCCGCGGGGCATCGGCATTTCGAAGGCTTCCTGTCCGCGCGATAAAGCTTTGTTACGCGCGCCTGCGAGCCGTTACAAACGGCATCGTACGGATACAGGCGCCGGCGATACATTGATCCGACAGGTCTCGCGAACTCAGTGCGCCGAACGGAACGCACGCGCGGCCGCCGGAGAACGTAATGAAGATCAAGATCGCCGCTTTGTGCGTGCTTTTGTCGGCATCGGGGCTTAACGCGTTTGCGCAAACCGGACAAGGCGATCCGCCCGGACGCATCGCGCGGCTCAACTACATGGCGGGCACGGTGACGACGGAGCCAGCGGGCGCATCCGACTGGTCCTACGCGCAGATCAATCGTCCGCTGACGACGGGCGATCAACTCTGGAACGACGAGAACGCGCGCTCCGAACTGCATATCGGTTCGACGGCGGTGCGGCTCGGGTCATCGACGGCGCTGTCCGTCCTCGCGCTCGACGACGACACCGCGCAACTCAAGATCGCCCAGGGCACGCTGTCGACGCGCGTGCGCGAACTCCCGCCCGGCACGACCTACGAGATCGACACGCCGAACACCGCGCTCGCGATCACGACGCCCGGCGAGATGCGAGTCGACGTCGCGCCCGATGGCCGCGCGACGACTGTGACGGTGCGAAGCGGCGGCGTGACCGCGTACGGCGACGGTGGCTCCGTGCAACTCGCGGGCGGGCAGCAGATGACGTTCGAGGGCACGAATCTGCAGCAGGCATCGGCGAATGCGGCGCCCGCGCCCGACGCGTTCGATCAATGGGCCGCCGGGCGCGACGCATCCGAAGATCGCTCGATTTCGGCGCGATATGTATCGCGCGACGTGCCCGGTTATCAGGATCTCGACGCCAACGGAACGTGGCGCAACGATCCGTCGTACGGGCCGGTCTGGACGCCGACCGCCGTGTCCGCCGACTGGGCGCCGTATCGTCAGGGATATTGGGCCTGGCAGGATCCGTGGGGATGGACATGGATCGACGACGCGCCGTGGGGCTTCGCGCCGTATCACTATGGCCGCTGGGCGTATATCGGATCGCGATGGGCGTGGGTGCCCGGCCCGATGGACGTCAGCGCGCCGCCCGCGTATTCGCCTGCGCTCGTCGGTTTCGTCGGCGATGGCGATGGCGATGGCGGCCCCGACTGGAACGTCGCGGTGACGGTCGGCGGCATCGCGGCGGCGGGCGTCGCGTGGTTTCCGCTCGGACCGGGCGAAGCTTGGCGTCCGCATCGGGATGGCTGGAGTCCGCGTTATTTCGAACGCGTGAACCGCAATGTCTATGTGCGCAATACGTACGTCAACTATCACGCGCCGCGCGGGCTGACGGCCGTGCCGACGAACCTGTTCGTGCTTGGCCAGCCGGTCGGACGTCAGCCGTACGCGGTCGATCCGTCGCGCTGGCGCCATCCGCGCTTCTTCGCGGGCGCGCCGGGCATTGCGCCGACGCGCGACAGCTTCGCGCCCGGTGGGCGACGCGCGAGTTATCGGCCGCCGCAGGCCGGATTCGGACGACCGGTGGTCGCGACACGCGCGCCCGTCGCGCCGCCGGCTTTTCATGACCGGTACGTGCAGCAGAATCGCGATCCGCGCGGCGGGTACGGCGCGCGCAACGAACAGGTGCATCTCGTCGCGACGCATGGACCGGCGCGGTCGGTCATCGCGGGCGGCACGTTGCCGGCGCCGGTTCCCGCTCAGCCTGCGCAGCCGCATGGCTACGGCGTTGCGCATCCGCCGCAGGCTGCGCAATTCGGCGCGAACGATCCGCGCTTCGCGCATGGGGATTCATCGCGCGGACATGCCGTTTCGCGCGAGCCGCGCGCGCCGCAGCAGGCGTATCAACCGATGTGGCAGCGTCAACGCGCAAACGATGCGCCGCACGTCGATCAACGCATGCCGATGCATTCGATGCAGCCGCAGCCCAATCACGCGTCGCCGGAGGCGTATCGCCAGGCGCGGGTCGAACAGCCGCGCCATGAGATGCCGCCGCCTCATCCGCAGCCGGAAGCGCAGCGGCCGCAGCCTCACCAGGAGCCAACGCGTCAGCCGATGCATCAGGAAGTTCGTCAGGCTCCGCCGCCGCAGATGCAGAATCGGGAGCCTCATCAACCGCAACAGCCGCAACAGCAACGTGGCGGCGGCAACGAGCACCATCGCGGTTAAGACCTCAAAAACAAAACGCGCGGCCTCGACCGCGCGTTTTCTTGTGCAAACCGACGAAACCCGGCTTATACGGCCATCGGCGCCGTGAGTGCGTCGTGATGCTTGTAGCCTTCGAGCGCGAAATCCTTCGGCTCGATCTTCTCCAGCCATTCCGGTTCATAGCGCTTCGTCACCGCGTAATCCGGCACGCGATCGGAGATGATCAGTTGCGGCGAAGGCAGCGGCTCGCGCCTCAGTTGCTCGTGCAGCATGTCGAGCTGGTTTTCGTAGATATGCGCGTCGCCGATGAAGTACGTGAACCAGCGCGGCTTGTAGCCCGTCAGCCGTCCGACGAGATGCAGGAGCGCCGCGCCTTCGGTCAGATTGAACGGCGTGCCGAGGCCGACGTCGTTGCTGCGAATGTACAGACACAGCGAAATCTCGCGCGTCACCGCGTTCGGGATGAACTGATACAGCAGATGGCACGCGGGCAGCGCGATCTCGTCGAGCTTCGCCGGATTCCACGCGTGAAACAGAATGCGCCGGTCGGTCGGGCGCTCGATGATCGTGTCGAGACATTGACGCAACTGATCGATCGCCTTGTACAGCAGCACCTGCTCGCGCCCGTTTTCGACGAAACTCGTCACGAGCTGATAGCCGCGATTCGTGGCGTCGGCGATCTGGTCGCCCGCGCAGGCGTCGACGAGCTTGTACGCGGGCCACTTGCGCCACTGCACGCCGTAGACGTCGCCGAGATCGTCCGGACCCTGGCGATACGGATTCTCGAGCCACTCCGGATTCTCGTTGGCGTTGGCGTCCCACACCTTGCAGCCGAGCGCGCGAAAGTCCGCCGCGCTCTTCGACGCGCGCAGAAAGCCCACGAGTTCGCCGATCGCCGACTTGAACGCGAGCTTTTTCGTGGTCACGGCCGGGAAGCCTTGCTGCAGGTCGAAACGCAGCATCGCGCCGGGCATGCTGATCGTGCGGATGCCCGTGCGGTTTTCCTGCCAAGTGCCGGTATCGAGAATCGTCTGGACGAGCTCGAGATACTGTTTCATTCGATGTTCCCTGGGTACGCTGCGCGCCCTCGCGAGCGGAAGGCGTAAACGATCGATTTTACCAAGCGCTGGATGCGGGCGCTTAGTGCAGCGGCACGAAAAAACGGGCGCCTTGTGGCGCCCGTCCGGTGTTCGTCCGCGACCTGGCTGTCAGCCGCGCGTGGCGTGTTCCGAGGGCGCATCGACCTCGATGTGACGCATGCCATGCGCGCTCAACAGCCGATACAGCGTCACGCGCGAGATGCCCAATTCGTGCGCGGCGTCGCCAAGACGCCCGCGATGGCGCAGCAGCGCGAGTTCGATCGCCTGTCGTTCGGCGGCCTCGCGCGCCTGTGCGAGCGAGACCGGCGCGACTTCGACGTATTCGCCGAGTTCGAGATCGCGCGCTGTAATCTGACGCCCTTCCGACATCACGATGGCGCGCCGCACGCGGTTGATAAGCTCGCGCACGTTGCCCGGCCAGCCGTAGTTGTGGATCGCGGCGATCGCATCCGGCGAGAATCCGCGCAGCCGACGGCTCGCGTCCTTCTTGAAGCGGTCGAGCATGTGCTTCGCGAGCAGCTCGATGTCCTTGCCGCGCGCGCGCAGCGGCGGCTCGTCGATCTGCAGCACGCACAGCCGGTGATACAGGTCCGCGCGAAAGCGCCCTTCGATCATCGCGGTCTGCATGTCGACGTGCGTCGCGGAAATGATGCGCACGTCGACGGGCGTCGAGCCGTGTCCGCCGAGGCGCTCCACCTTGCGCTCCTGCAGGAAGCGCAACAGGCTCGCCTGGCTTTCGAGCGGCAGGTCGCCGATTTCATCGAGGAACAGCGTGCCGCCATTGGCCGCTTCGACACGGCCGATCTTGCGTTGATTCGCGCCCGTGAAAGCGCCGCGTTCGTAACCGAAGAGCTCCGATTGCAGCAGATGCGCGGGAATCGCGCCACAGTTGATCGCCACGAACGGCTGATCGCGGCGCGCCGAGCGCTCGTGAATGGCAACAGCCGTGAGTTCCTTGCCGGTGCCGGATTCGCCGGAGATGAACACGGGCGCATCGGTCATCGCGACCTTGCGGATCGAGCGGAAGAGCGCGAGCATCGCGTCGCACGAACCGACCATTTCGCCCTCGGCGCGGCCCTCGCTGCGCGCATCGTTCGACGCGGCGTCATGCAGCGAAACCATGCCGTACGCATGACCGACGGAATCGACGATGCGGTCGTTGGACGTCGGCAGCGTCACGTAATCGAAGCAATAGTCGCGAATGAGACGCCGCACGGCAGCGTCTTCGAGTTGTCCGGCAACCGTGGCCGCGACCCAGCCCACGTTGGTCATCGTCAGCGACGATTCGAACGCCGCCAGTTCATGAGATTCGAAATGACTCGACAGATCGAGCAGCCCGCCGGTCGCCAGATCGCTGCGCAAAGCCTTGCGCGTGTCGCGCGCGTTCGCGACGATTTCGATATGCCAACCGCGCTCCTCGAATCGCGCGCACAGCGTGTCGCTTGGATCGCGAGTCACATAGATGAGTTGCCGCCGAGCGACGTCCATTATTCAGATCCTTTGTTCAACATTCGTTGAAAAGGTCACGTAGTTCAAGGCTCGCGCTACATCGCAAACTTCGTTGCCCTCGCACGTTGCTCGCAAACGTCTGGAGAGGATTTGCCATTCGAACCGTCGCCCCCGGGACACGGCGCGAAACACCACGCACCCTTCCACGAAACCCTTTATGTCTGATTCTGCGCCGTTTTTGAGAGACTACTATAACCCAGAAACCCCGGAAACAAATATCGCGAGAGTCGCCGGATTAGCCACAAAACCTTGACAGGACGGCCTTGGCAAGAATTTCTCACACGATTATCAACGAGATTGCGCACAATTTAATAAGACAAAATCTTATACCGATTTCGCCGGAAGTTCACGTTTTTCTGCCTTCATGTTTCAGCAGTGAAACGTTTACAGCCGAATTTTTGCTGCGGACTTTCGTCGGATTTTCGCGATTCATTGCGCAGCAACGCTCTGCCGGACATGGCACGCAATTCGCTCCAATAGAACCGCGCTCGAAGGTAAGAAATACTCGCTGCCGAACGAGCGTTCATCTTTATCCCTGCATTCGACTCCCGCTTAATCGTTTTACCGAGAAAGCGATTACTTTATTTCCGGATATTTCCGTGGCGGGAATTTATTACTTGGTTATGTCGTCACGATGGCACGCGATAGTACTTTAAGGCGCGGAGAAACAACCGACGCGCATCAAAATGGCGAGAACGCGGACGAATCCGCCGCGTCGGGCCTGCCCGACGATCGTCCGACTGGCTCGGGCGTCAGCGTGACGCTATGGGACGAGATCGCGCCGCCCCCATGGCACACGACGCTGCCGCTCGGCGACGAAGCGCCGGAGGCGTAGGCCCGCGCGGCGCGCCGAGCGCTGGCCGCGCCGCAAGCGTCGGTTAGAATCGTCACCCGGCCGCGCTGCCCGCGCGCGCCAGCTTGCCGGACTTCTATTCCATGACGACGCTGACTCTGATCGTCGCCCGCGCGCGCAATGGCGTGATCGGACGCGAAAACCAACTGCCCTGGCGCCTGCCCGAGGATCTCGCCTTCTTCAAGCGCACGACGATGGGCGCGCCCATCATCATGGGCCGCAAGACGCATGAATCCATCGGCAGGGCGCTGCCGGGGCGGCGCAATATCGTCGTGTCGCGCGACGGCACCCGGCGCTACGAAGGCTGCGATGTCGTGACGAGCCTCGAAGCGGCGCTCGCGCTCGAACCGGCGAAGGAAGCGTTTCTGATCGGCGGCGCGCAGTTGTATCAGGATGCCATTGCGCGTGCGGACAAGATGATCGTCACCGAGATCGACGCCGATTTCGATGGCGACACGCGCTTTCCGGCGCCCGATCCCGAGTTGTGGCGCGAAGTGTCGCGCGAGCCGCATCGCGCAGCGGCGCCGAACGATTTCGCGTTCGCCTTCGTGACCTACGAGCGCATCGCCTCGTCGGAATGAAGCCGGAATGAAAAAAGGCTCCGGATGCGCTCCGGAGCCTTTCTCTTCTCGACCGGCGCGGCTTACTGGCCCGCGACCGTCATCCGCTCGATCAGCACCGAGCCGATTTCCTTCGTGCCGCGCACGACGGTATCCGCGCCGATTGCCTCGATATGGCGGAACATCTCCTGCAGCGTGCTCGCCACGGTGATTTCCTCGACGGCATGCACGATCTTGCCGTTCTCGACCCAGAAACCCGACGCGCCGCGCGAGTAGTCGCCCGTCACGTAGTTCACGCCTTGCCCCATCAGTTCGGTAAGCAGGAGGCCGGTATCGAGCTTCTTCAGCATCGCTTCGAAGTCGTCCTCGGGCTTCGTGTGCGCGCTCGTCATCGTCAGATTGTGCGAGCCGCCCGCGTTGCCGGTCGTCTGCATGCCGAGCTTGCGCGCGGAGTACGTCGAGAGGAAATAGCCCTGCACGACGCCATCCTCGACGACGTTACGGCGTTGCGTACGCACGCCTTCTTCGTCGAACGGGGCGCTGCCCATGCCGCCCTTCACATGCGGATCCTCGACGATCTGGATATGCGGCGCGAACACCGGCTTGCCGAGGCTGTCGACAAGGAACGTAGTCTTGCGATACAACGCGCCGCCGCTCACCGACTGCACGAACGCGCCGAGAATGCCCGCCGCGAGCGGCGCTTCGAACAGCACGCGGCACTTGCGCGTGTCGAGGCTCTTCGCGTTGAGCCGCGCGAGCGCCCGCTCGGCGGCGTAGCGGCCGACGGCTTCGGGCGCCGCAAGCGCGGATGCATCGCGTTTGGACGTGTACCAGTCGTCGCGCTGCATGTCGCGGCCGGCCGCGGCGATCGGCGCGCACGCAATGTAGTGACGCGAGTACGGATAGCCCGCCATGAAGCCGCGCGACGTCGCGAGCACGAACTGCGAATGCTGCGCGGAAACGCTCGCGCCTTCCGAATTGGTCACGCGCTTGTCGACGGCGAACGCTGCGGCCTCCGCGCGGCGCGCGATCTCGGCGGCCTCTTCGGCGTCGATGTCCCACGGGTGATAAAGATCGAGGTCCTGCGGCGACTTTTCCAGCAACTCGGCTTCCGCGAGGCCGGCCGCGCTGTCCTCCGCCGTGAAGCGCGCGATGTTGTACGCGGCCGCGACCGTGTCGCGCAATGCGTCGCGCGTGAAGTCCGCAGTGCTCGCGTTGCCGCGCTTCTTGCCGATGAACACGGTCACGCCGACCATCTTGTCGCGATTGTGCTCGATGGTCTCCACTTCGCCGCGCCGCACGCTCACCGACAGGCCGTCGCCCTCGGAGATCTCGGTGGCCGCATCGCTCGCGCCGAGTTCCTTCGCGTAGCGCAGGATGTCGGAGGCGATCTCCTTCAGCTCATCCTGCGTATGCGGGAAGTAGCGTTGCTTGACGTCCATGTCTGCTGCCATTTTTGGTTGCCTTTGGAAGTCGGGCGTGTCGCGCCCGCGCATGTCGTGATTGCTTCGGGATTCCCTGCCAGATGCGCTCGTCGTCGAGCATCGCAAAGCGGGACCGGCGTATCACGCGATCATAGCAAGGACGGCGTGCATTCACCCGCCAAGGTTTGTCGCAGCGCCGGCCGCGACCCGGCAAAAGCGATGCGGGCGCAAGCTACAATGTCGGGATGAACCGTAAAACCCGCATTCAACCGATCGATTCCGGCCGCGACGACGATCGCGAGGCCGACGAAAACGGCTACGACCGTCCGAGCAAATCCCAGCTCAAGCGCGAAATGCACGCGCTGCAGGAGCTGGGGGAAGCGCTCATCGCGCTGCCCAAGGATGCGCTCAAACGCATGCCGATGCCCGAGGATCTCGGCGACGCCGTGCGCGAGGCACGCCGCATCACCGATCACGAAGGCAAGCGCCGTCAGTTGCAGTACGTCGGCAAGGTCATGCGCTCGCTGACCGAAGACGAAGTCGCCGCGCTGCGCACCGCGCTCGACACCCATCGCGGCGTGAACAAGGCCGAAACCGCGCGCATGCACTGGATCGAGCGCACGCGCGAACAATTGCTCGCCGATGACGCCGCGCTCACCGAATTCATCCGCACGCATCCGGGCGTCGATCCGCAGGAAGGCCGCACGCTGATCCGCAACGCGCGCAAGGAGCGCGAGCAGCAAAAGCCGCCGCGCTATTACCGCGAGCTCTTCCAGTGGATCAAGAACGCGTCGGGCGCGCAAGACGACGATGTCGAAGACGACGAGGACGATCGCGATGACGACGCGTGACGAACTGATAGTCGGACTGGTGTCGATCAGCGATCGCGCGTCTTCCGGCGTCTACGAGGACAAGGGCTTGCCGTCGCTCGTCGAGTGGCTCGGCGCGGCGCTCTCGACGCCGTTTCGGGCCGAGACGCGGCTGATTCACGACGACGCCGCGACCATTTCCGCGACGCTCGTCGAGCTCGTCGATACGCACCGCTGCGATCTGGTGCTGACGACAGGCGGCACCGGCCCGTCCCGCCGCGACGTGACGCCCGAGGCGACGCTCGCCGTCGCCACCAAGCCGATGCCCGGCTTCGGCGAGCAGATGCGCCAGATCAGCCTGAATTTCGTGCCGACGGCCATTCTCTCGCGGCAAGTCGCGGTGATTCGCGAAACGGAAGACCACGCTGCGCTCATCATCAATCTGCCGGGCCAGCCGAAGTCGATCCGCGAAACGCTCGAAGGTCTGAAAGACGCAGACGGCAGAACGAAAGTGCCGGGCATTTTCGCGGCCGTGCCGTATTGCATCGATCTGATCGGCGGGCCGTATATCGAAACGCGGCCGGAAGTGGTCGCCGCGTTTCGTCCGAAGAGCGCGATCCGCCCGCGGAAGAATTAGGACGCGGCTGCGCTCGCCGACGGAATCAGGAAATGCTGGCGGTAGTACTTGAGCTCGTCGATCGACTCGTGGATATCGGCGAGCGCCGTGTGCATCGCACGCTTCTGAAAGCCCTTGTAAATCGCCGGCTGCCAGCGGCGGCACAGTTCCTTCAACGTGCTGACGTCGAGATTGCGATAGTGGAAGAACGTCTCCAGTTCGGGCATCCAGCGCGCCATGAAGCGGCGGTCCTGGCAGATCGAGTTGCCGCACATCGGCGACTTGCCGGGCGGCACGTAAGCCCCGAGAAAATCGCGGATCTGGCGCGTGGCTTCGGCTTCATCGACCGTCGACGCCTTCACGCGCTCCGTCAGCCCCGAGCGGCCGTGCGTGTTGCGATTCCACTCGTCCATGCGGCCGAGCGCTTCTTCCGTCTGATGAATCGCGAGGACCGGGCCTTCGACCATCTTGTCGAGCGTCGAATTCGTGACGACCACCGCGATCTCGATGATGCGATCGTTGTCCGGATCGAGGCCGGTCATCTCCATGTCGAGCCACACGAGGTTCATGTCGCTGCGCGCGAGCGCGTTTTCTTCTGATTCGGGCGTGGTGGAGATGTCGGTCATGAAAAGCGGCCTGAAAGATGGGAAAGCCATGCCGCACAGTTTCTGAGCGCGCCGGCACGGCCTAGAACCTATAATTCTCGCATAGTTCAATCGGAATTCCCGGATGACCAACCTCACTCTCGCCTTCTCGACGATCTTCGTCGTCGCCCTCGTCGCGATGGTTTCGACCAAGCTGTGGCTCGCATCGCGCCAGATCCGCTACGTCGCCGCGCATCGCAACGGCGTGCCCGCGCAATTCAGCGGCACGATCCCGCTCACGGCGCATCAGCGCGCCGCGGATTACACCGTCGAGCGCACGCGCCTCACCATGATCGAAGTCGTCACGAGCGCGGTCGTGCTCGTCGCGCTGACGCTGCTCGGCGGCGTCCAGGCGCTCGATCTCGCCATTTCGGACTGGCTCGGCCGCGGCTATCTCGGACAGATCGCGCTGGTGGCGTCGGTGGTGGCGATCACGAGCGTCATCGATCTGCCGTTCGACTACATTCGCCATTTCGTGATCGAGGAAAAGTTCGGCTTCAATCGCATGTCGAAGAAGCTCTTCTTCGTCGATCTCGTCAAGGGCACGGTGCTCGCCATCGTGATCGGCGCGCCGCTCTTGCTGCTCACGCTCTGGCTCATGGATCGCGCCGGCACCTTCTGGTGGCTGTGGACGTGGATGGTCTGGGTGGCTTTCCAGCTGCTCGCGATGATCATCTATCCGACCTTCATCGCGCCGCTCTTCAACAAGTTCGAACCGCTGAAGGATGAAGCACTCGTCGCACGCATCACGAATCTGATGTCGCGCACGGGCTTCGCCGCGAAAGGCCTGTTCGTGATGGACGGCAGCCGCCGCTCGGCGCACGGCAACGCGTACTTCACCGGCTTCGGCGCGGCAAAGCGCATCGTGTTCTTCGACACGCTGCTCGCGCGGCTTTCCGGCAACGAAATCGAAGCGGTGCTCGCGCACGAACTCGGCCATTTCAAGCGCCGTCACGTTCTGAAGCTGATGGTCGTCATGTTCGGCATCAGCCTCGCGATGCTCGCGCTGCTCGGCTGGCTCATTCAGACGACGTGGTTCTACGAAGGTCTCGGCGTGCGGCCGTCGCTCGTCGGCAGCAACAACGGGCTCGCGCTCGTGCTCTTCATGCTCGTGCTGCCCGTGTTCATGTTCTTCATCACGCCGCTCGGCAGCCTGACATCGCGCAAGAACGAGTTCGAAGCCGATGCTTTCGCCGCCAGCCAGACCGATCCGAAGGATCTCGTGAACGCACTCGTGAAGCTATATGAAGACAACGCGTCGACGCTCACGCCCGATCCGATCTACACCGCGTTCTACTACTCGCATCCGCCCGCCTCGCAGCGCATCGACCGCCTGATGCAGCACGCCGCATGACGCGCGGGTTCAAGCGGTCAGGTGCGGCGGCACGGCTCGAAGGCACGGTGATCGCCGCGCACGGGCGGCACTATCTCGTCACGCCCGAAGACGGCGGCGCGATGCTCCAGTGCTTTCCGCGCGGCAAGAAAAGCGAGGTGGCCGTAGGCGATCGCGTGTTCTACGAGCAGTCGTCGGCGGATCAGGGCGTGATCGTCGAGATCGCCGAACGGCGCAATCTGCTCTATCGCTCGGATCAGTTCAAGTCGAAGCTCTTCGCGGCGAATCTCGATCAACTTCTGATCGTGCTCGCCACCGAGCCGCATTTCAGCGAAGACCTGCTCGGACGCGCGCTGATCGCGGCCGAGGCGCACGGTCTGGAATCGCTGATCGTATTGAACAAGATCGATGTCGAAAGCGCGTTGCCGCTCGCGCGCGAACGTCTCGCGCCGTATCGCGAACTCGGCTACACGGTGATCGAGCTCTCGGCGAAGATGGCGCCCGGCGACGTTCATCCGCAACTCGACGCACGCCTCAAAGACCGCTCGACGATCCTGCTCGGTCAATCCGGCATGGGCAAATCGACGCTCGTGAACCTGCTCGTCCCCGATGCCGACGCGGCCACACGCGAGATTTCGTCCGCGCTCAACAGCGGCCGTCATACGACCACATTCACGCGCCTCTACGATCTGCCAGGCGGCGGCTCGCTGATCGATTCGCCGGGCTTTCAGGAATTCGGCCTGCATCATCTGTCGGAAGGCCAGCTCGAGCGCGCCTTCGCCGATTTCCGGCCTTATCTCGGACATTGCCGCTTCTACAACTGCCATCATCTGCACGAGCCGGGATGCGCGGTGCTCGAAGCCGTCGAAGCGGGAAAGATTCGCCCCGAACGTCACGCGCTCTACGCGCAACTCGTGCACGAAGCCAGCCAGATCGTTCGATGAAGCGGCTCACGCGCGCTCCCGATCTCATCACGGCGCAGCATTGGGTGAACGTGCTGTCGGCCGCGGGCGTGCCGTGCGAGTTGCACAACCGTTATTTGAATGGCGCGATGGGGGAGATTCCGGCCGATCAGTGCGCGCCGGAAATCTGGATCGTCGACGATCGCGACGAAGCGCTGGCCTTGCGCCTTCTGGAGCGCGCGAGAAAAGGGCCGGACGCGAACGCCCGGCCCTGGAAGTGCAAGCATTGCGGCGAGTGGCTGGAGCCGCAGTTCACCGTCTGCTGGAATTGCCAGACGGCGCGCGATCCGCTCGACGATTGATTACGCCAGCCACACGGCGATCGTCAGCATCAGCAGCAGCAACATCCACAAAATGACTGCCCGCCATACGAGGCCGACAGCCGATTGCAGCGTGCGCGGCGTGCAATCGTCGCCGACGGGCAACGGACTGGCATCGCCGACGGCAAGCGCTTCGACCGAAAGCGGCTCGGCGAGCGGCCCCGCGAGACGCGCGCCCAGCGCACCGCTGCCCGCTGCCAGCAACACGCCTTCGTTTGCGTCCGGCCATTGGCGCGCGTGATTGCGCCACGCGTAAATGGCGTCCTCGAAATTGCCGACGATCGCGAAACCGAGCGACGTCAGACGCGCGGGCACCCAATCGATGATGAAGAACGCGCGTTGCGCGAACGACGAGAACTCCGCGGTGCGCTCGGGATTCGGCTTCGACCACGCGCGCGCGAGGTATTCGGCGATGCGATAGAGCACCGCGCCCGCCGGGCCGATCGGAATCAGAAACCAGAAGAACACGCCGAACACGTGCCGGTGCGATGCCACGACCGCATGAACCAGCGTATGCCGGACGATTTCGCTGACGGGCATGTCGACCGTATCGATGCCGGTCCACTCGGCCAGGACTTCCCGCGCGCGCGGAACGTCGTCGTTGTTGAGCGCGAGGTGGATATCGGTGAAATAGTGGCTGAACTGCCGGAAACCGAGCGTGAAATAGACGATCACTACGTTCCAGAAGAATGCCAGAACGAAGTTGATCCGATAGAGCACGTAATAGACGAGCCCGACGAAGAGCGTCCACGGCAGCACGACCACGAGCCACGCGACGATGCCATGCTTCTCCTTGCCGGCATCGAAACCGTGCGCGGTGGATTCCGCATGATATTGAAGCAACGCCGAAATCGGATTGTGCGGCGATAACGCGCGCATCTGCTCAATGACGAGAGCCAGCAATACGGAGAAAAAAGTCATGCGAAGCGCCGAAACGGTCGGATAGTTCGAGTTTCGCGTAACGATAGCACAGCACCCGACGCCTTTAATGCGCTAAGTATTTGCGCAACGCGCAACAAGGGCGCGGACTTTTCGCGCCGTCACGCGCGAGCCACGAGGAAGCGATAGAAATTGCGCAACATGCCAGCCGTTGCGCCCCAGATGAAATATGGAGCCTTCCCGTCGCCGGGGCTGTATGGCATGGAAAAAAAACGACGCTCGCCGCCTTCCCAGCGAAAGACCCGCACTTCATGATTCGCGGGATTCATGAGCCACGCGAGCGGCACTTCGAAGATATCGGCGACTTCGCGTGTATCGGCCTTCAATGTGAATGGCGGATTCACGAGCGCGACGACCGGCGTCACCTTGAAACCCGTGCCCGTCAGATACTCGGGCATCGCGCCGATGACCTCGCAATGCTCCGCGCCCAACCCCACCTCTTCGTAGGCTTCGCGAAGCGCGGTGGCGGCGGCATCGGCGTCTTCGGGCTCGCGTCGGCCGCCCGGAAAACTGATCTGCCCCGCGTGATCCGACAGATGATCGGCGCGCTGCGTCAGCAGCACGGTCAAGCCGCCCTCGCGCACGACGAGCGGCACCAGCACGGACGCCACGCGCGGATCGCCGCCGATCGCCTTGATGCGCTGCTCGCGCTCTTCCTGCGCCCAGTCGAGATCCATCGCGAAACGCGCGCGCAAGCCTTCAGGCGTGAGGCGCTCGGGCGGAACGGGCGGGAGTGTCTCGCCCGTCGAGAGGACGGGCATCGTTTCGGGTTCGAGGATGCGGGGAGTCGAAGTCTTTCCGGTGGACACGGGTCGAGAACGGTTCTGTGGAAGCCTCAATTTGAACACACCAAAGAAAAAAGCACCCGAGGGGTGCTTTTTTCGTACTGCGTCTGGCGAGGGACTTACTCTGCGGAAGCAGCAGACTTGTCCTTGAACACCAGCTTTTCCTTGATTCGAGCCGACTTGCCCGAACGCTCGCGCAGGTAGTAGAGCTTCGCACGGCGGACATCGCCACGACGCTTCACGACGATGCTCGCGAGCAGCGGCGAGTAGGTCTGGAACGTACGCTCGACGCCTTCGCCCGACGAGATCTTGCGGACGATGAAGTTCGAGTTCAGGCCACGGTTACGCTTCGCGATGACGACGCCTTCGTAAGCCTGAACACGCTTGCGCGTGCCTTCGACCACGTTCACGTTGACGACGACGGTATCGCCCGGCGCGAAGTCGGGGATGCTCTTCTCGCCCAGAACGCGTGCGATCTCTTCCTTCTCGAGTTGCTCAATCAGATTCATTACTGACTCCTTGTGCCATCTTGCCGGAGTTGTGTGCCTTGTATTGAGTCAGGCCCCGGTAGAGGATGGGTTTGCTTCAGGCGCCGATACCACTCGACGCCCCCATTTTCCCGCTCGTCCGCTCGAAACCTATGCGGGCTTCGACGCTTCCTTCGCGAGTTCTGCGAGCCACGCCTCATCGGCACGGCTCAACATCTTGCTGCGACGCGCCCGCTCGATCAGATCGGGCCGCTTGTTGAATGTGTTGCGCAATGCTTCGCGCCTGCGCCAGGCGTCGATTTCCTTGTGATGGCCGCCGAGCAGCACATCGGGAACGCGCACGCCGTCGTACTCTTCCGGACGCGTGTAGTGCGGGCAATCGAGCAGCACATCGACGAAACTGTCCTGCACCGCCGATTGCGCGTCGTTCAGCACACCCGGCAACTGACGCACTACGGCGTCCATCAGCGCCATGGCGGGGAGTTCTCCGCCGGACAGCACGAAGTCGCCGAGGCTCACTTCTTCGTCCACTTCACGGTCGATCAGGCGCTGATCGATCGCTTCGTAACGGCCGCACAGCAATACGAGACCGGGTTCCTGCGCGAATCGCATCACGCGATCGTGATCCAGCTTCGCACCTTGCGGCGACATCATCACGACGCGCGTCGACGTGATGCCCTGCTCGCGCTGCGCAGCCTTCGCCGCGTGGATCGCGTCTTCCAGCGGGCGCGCCAGCATGACCATGCCGGGGCCGCCGCCGTAAGGGCGATCGTCGACGGTGCGGTAGTTGTCCGTGGTGAAATCGCGCGGATTCCACGTGCGCAGACCGAACCGCTCCTGCTTCACCGCCCGGCTGGTGATGCCCCAGTCGGTCAGCGCGCGAAACATTTCGGGAAAGAGCGTCACGACATCGAACTGCATCGCTCTCTCCGTAACGTGCCGATGTTCAATAATCGGCGTCCCAGTCGACGACGATACGCTTCGCCGCCCGGTCCACCGTCTTCACATATACGCCGACGAACGGAATGAGCCGCTCGCCGGTGACGGGCGCGCCGTCCTTGTTCGTATTCGGATATTCGATCCGCAGAATGGAATGCGCGCCGTTGTCGATCAGATCGGCGACGCGACCAAGCGCAACGCCAGCTTCATTTTCGACATCGAGGCCGATCAGATCGACCCAGTAGAATTCGTCGTCGCTGTCGAGCTTCGGGAAATCGCCACGCGCGATATTCACCGTATGGCCCTTCAGCGCGAGCGCCGCATCGCGGTCATCGCAGCCGGCCAGACGCGCGACGATGGTATCGGCGTGCACTTTCGACTGCAGGCAGCGCGCGGACTTGCGATCGCGGCCTTTGACGAGCCACCAGCGTTTGGCGCTCAGCAGCGCGTCGCCGCCCTGCTTGCCGTTCGCGTGCGGAACGATCTTGACCCAACCCTTCAGACCGTACGCATCGGCGATAAAACCGACTTCGACGGCGTCTTCGGGCAAAGCCTCGACCCGCTCGATTGCGGCTTCCGGCTGAATGCTGCCTTTATCGCTGCCTTTGTTGCTACCCGAAACGTCGCCCGCCACGCGGCGCGCGCCCGGCTTGCGGACGAACGCGCCAAACGTGGCGGAACTTTCATCTTGCCCCGGCTTCGTTCGGCCGATGTTTTCCGATGCGCGGCCGGATTCAGAATCGCGCGCGGACATCGGCGAACCTTTGGGCAGGTTTCGAGCGTTTACTACAGCGTCGGCTCAGCGAACTCAAGCAGCCGGCTGGGCTTGCTGAGCTTGCTTGACGAGACGCTCGACGGTCGGCGACAGTTGCGCGCCAACGCCTTGCCAGTACGTCAGGCGATCTTGCGCGATGCGCAGCGATTCGCCCTTGGTCGCGACCGGGTTGTAGAAACCCACGCGCTCGATGAAGCGGCCGTCACGGCGGCTACGCGAGTCGGTTGCGACGATGTTGTAGAACGGGCGCTTCTTCGAGCCGCCACGAGCCAAGCGGATGATGACCATGCTGAAATCCTTGAAAACCGGGGTTCGGAACAACGAGAACAGGCGATTATAGCCGGATTCCGACGCCCTAACAAACACTTAACGCATTTTTTGCATGTGACGGCAAGTTCGACAAGAATTCGGCGCGTTGCCGGATACCGGAAATCACGCCGATGCGGCAACGTGCCATGGGCGGCGTGCTCGGCGGTAGGCGTAAAATGTCAGACCGGCGTCCGCCTCAATCCACCACCGCTTTCGCTGATGACTTCCTCGTCCGTCGCCACGCAATCCGGCTCCAAGCCGGCCGGCAAGCAGGTTCCGCCATACTTCCGCTCGAAAACGCTGACCGCCGCGCTGGCGTTCCTGTTCGGCTATATCGGACTGCATCGCTTCTATCTCTATGGAATGCGCGACAAGTACGGCTGGGCGCATATCGTCGGTATCGTCATGGGTGCGTTCGGCTATCTGCTGCTCGCCGAAACGGAGCGCACGTCGATTCTCGGCTGGGCGCTGGCGTTTCCCGGGTCAATCTCGCTGCTTGCGGCTTTCCTCTCCGCGCTCGTCTACGGCCTGCGCCCGGACGCCAAGTGGGACGCGCAGTTCAACGCGCACACGGGACGCGAAAGCCGCTCCGGTTGGACCGTGATCTTCGTCGTGATCTTTTCGCTGCTGATCGGCGCATTTCTGCTGATGACCGGTCTCGCGCTCACGTTCCAGACTTATTTCGAAGGCCAGGTCGAAGCCGCGAAGACTTTGTCGCAATAGAACGTCAGAACAAATCGAGCTGCGGGCTCGCCGGCGGCGGCGGCCGTTTCGCCGGTCGCTGAAACTCGGACATATCGAGAATCCCGCGCTGTCTTGCATTAAGCCCAAGACGTTTCGTCGCCTTCTGAAAGCGCTGTTTCAGCATGTCGGCCCAAAGGCCCTCGCCTTTCATGCGCTTCGAGAAATCCGAGTCGTAATCCTTGCCGCCGCGCATGTCGCGCACGCGGCTCATCACGCGATCCGCGCGGTCGGGAAAATGCGCGGCGAGCCAATCCTTGAAGAGCGGCGCGACTTCCCATGGCAGACGCAGCACGATATAGCTCGCGGTCGTCGCGCCCGCCTCTGCGCACGCTTCCAGCACACGCTCCAGGTCCGGCTCCGTCACGAACGGAATGACCGGCGCGATGCTCACGCCCACTGGAATGCCCGCCTCCGCGAGCGTGCGAATCGTGCGCAGACGCCGCGAAGGTGTGGCCGCGCGCGGTTCGAGCGTGCGCGCGATATCGGCATCGAGCGTGGTGACTGTGATCGCCGCCATCATCTGGCCGCGTTCGGCCATCGGCGCGAGTAGGTCTATGTCGCGCTCGATCAGCGAGCTCTTCGTGATCGCCGCGAACGGATGGCCGCAGTCGTGCAGCATCTGAATGACGCGCCGCGTGAGTCGCAGATCCCGTTCGACCGGCTGATACGCGTCGGTGTTGACGCCGAGCGCGATCGGCTCGGGCTCGTAGTTCGGCTTCGCCAGTTCGCGTTCGAGCAATTCGGGCGCATTGATCTTCGCGTAAATGCGGCTTTCGAAATCGAGGCCGGGCGACAGTCCGAGATAGCTGTGCGTCGGACGAGCGAAACAGTAGATGCAGCCGTGTTCGCATCCGCGATAGGGATTGAGCGATACCGAGAACGGAATATCCGGCGAACTGTTGCGCGTGAGGATGGTTTTGGCGCGCTCTTCGAACACCTGCGTGCGCAGCGGCGGTGCGCTCTCGTCCTCGGCATCCGCGGCGTGCAGCCAGCCGTCGTCGACGCGCTCGCGCTCGTCCTTCTCGTAGCGGCCCTGGATGTTCGTGACCGCGCCGCGCCCCTTCAACGGAGCGGGCGGCGCGACGGGATATTCACGATCCGGCGATGACATTTGCGACAAAATCCAACGATTGATACTGTACAAATATACAGTATCGACGTTTCGTCGCAAGCGAAAAATCACGTCTCGACGAGAATCTTCAGCGTCTCCTTGATCTCCTCCATCACCACATAGCTCTTCGACTGAACCGCGCCCGGCAGTTGCAACAGGATGTCGCCGAGCAGCTTGCGATAGTCCGCCATTTCGCCGATCCGCGCCTTGATCAGATAGTCGAAATCGCCCGACACGAGATGACACTCGAGCACTTCGGGAATCTTCTGCACTTCGCGCCGGAACTGCTCGAACATGTTGCCGCTTTTGTGATCCAGCGTGATCTCGACGAACACGAGCAGCGCCGCGCCGAGTTCAGTCGGATTCACGCGCGCGTAATAGCCGACGATGACGCCGTCGCGCTCCATGCGTTTCACGCGCTCGATACACGGCGTCACGGACAATCCGACGCGTTCCGCCAGATCCTTCATCGCGATGCGGCCGTCCTCCTGAAGGATGTTCAAGATCTTGTGATCGAGCTTGTCGAGCGTACGGACCGGATTTCGCTGCGTTCGCATTTCTTTTTCCTGAAAATCGACCAAATACAATAACTAAAACTGCTTTGATCTCAATACTATAGGCGATAACACTAGACGGACAGGGTGTCGCAGGTTTGGCCGGCTGTCCAGCGAAATCGAATTGGAGATCACATGCGAATCGTTATTCTCGGAAGCGGCGTCGTCGGCGTGACGAGCGCGTATTACCTTGCTCGCGCCGGCCACGAAGTCACGGTCATCGATCGCGAAGCCGGCCCCGCGCTCGAAACGAGTTTCGCGAACGCCGGACAGATCTCTCCCGGTTATGCATCGCCGTGGGCCGCGCCGGGCGTGCCGCTGAAGGCCGTGAAGTGGATGTTCGAAAAGCACGCGCCGCTCGCGATCCGCCTCGACGGCACGATGAATCAGTTGCAATGGATGTGGCAAATGCTGCGTAACTGCACGCAAGATCGCTACACGGTGAACAAGGGCCGCATGGTCCGCCTCGCCGAATACAGCCGCGACTGCCTGCAGGCGCTGCGCGCGGACACGGGCATTTCCTATGAAGGCCGCACGGGGGGCACGCTGCAACTGTTCCGTACGCAGCAGCAATTCGATGGCGCGGGCAAGGACATCGCCGTGCTGAAAGACGCGAACGTGCCGTTCGAGCTGCTCACCGCCGACGAACTCAAGAAGGCCGAACCCGCGCTCGCCGCCGTGTCGCAGAAGCTGACGGGCGGTCTGCGTCTGCCGAACGATGAAACCGGCGACTGCCAGATGTTCACCACGCGGCTCGCCGCAATGGCCGAAGCGCTCGGCGTCAAGTTCCGCTACAACACGTCGATCGACGCGCTCGCCGTCGCGAATGGCCGCATCGCCGGCGTGCAGTGCGGCAAGGAACTGGTGACGGCGGATTCGTACGTCGTCGCGCTCGGCTCGTATTCGCCGAAACTGCTCGGCGATCTCGTCAAGATTCCGGTCTATCCGCTGAAGGGCTATTCGATTACCGCGCCGATCGTCGATGCGAACCGCGCGCCTGTGTCGACCGTGCTCGACGAAACGTACAAGATCGCGATCACGCGTTTCGACGACCGCATCCGCGTGGGCGGCATGGCGGAAATTGTCGGATACGACAAGAAGCTGAAAGCGGCGCGTCGCGAAACGCTCGAAATGTGCGTGAACGACCTCTTCCCGGGCGGCGGCGACACCGCGAACGCCACGTTCTGGACCGGCCTGCGCCCGATGACGCCTGACGGCACGCCGATCGTCGGCCGCACGCCGGTGCCGAACCTGTTCCTGAACACGGGCCACGGCACGCTCGGCTGGACGATGTCATGCGGCTCCGGCCAATTGCTCGCCGATCTCATGTCCGGCAAGCAGCCCGCGATCCGCGCGGACGACCTTTCGGTGCATCGCTATTTCGGCGACGTCGGCGTGAAGACGCGTCCGGGATACGCGAACGCGTAATTCGCGTTGTCGCATCAAAGCAAAGCAAAGGCGCCTTCGATGAAGGCGCTTTGTCGTTTCTAGAACTGATCTTCGCTGAGTGCGAGCACGCCTTCCCCGCCGTTCGCGCTGACGATGGACGCCTCGATCCCAGGAGCCAGCGACAGAATGTGCTCCGCGAAAAACTCGGCTGTCGCGATCTTCGCGGAATGAAAGCGCTCGTCTTCCGCGCGTTTCGCCTGCGAGACGAGCATCGCGCGCGCCATCTGCCATCCGGACAACACGATGCCCGCAAGCCGCAGATACGGCACGCTGCCCGCGAACACCGCGTTCGGATCGCTCTTGAACTTCGCGACGATGAACTCGATCGCGCGCGCCAGCGACAGACTTCCCGCGCTCAAATGTCGATGCATCGACTTGAACGGCTTGCCATCCACTTCGGCGAGCGCGGCGATCGTCTGATCGATCTGCGCGAGCAGCGCTTGCGCCGCACGGCCACCATCGCGCACGGTCTTGCGGCCGACGAGGTCGTTCGCCTGAATCGCCGTCGTGCCTTCGTAGATCGGCAGAATGCGCGCGTCGCGATAATGCTGCGCCGCGCCCGTCTCCTCGATGTAGCCCATGCCGCCATGCACCTGCACGCCGATACTCGCGACATCGACCGACATTTCCGTGGAAAAGCCCTTCACGATCGGCACGAGATATTCGTAGATCGCCTGATGATTCTTCCTCGCGTCGTCGTCCGGATGGCCGTGCGCGAGATCGCTGTGCGACGCTGCGACGTAGGCGAGCGCGCGGGCGCC
The DNA here is from genome assembly GCF_023631205.1 of Caballeronia sp. NCF2. NCBI lineage: Bacteria > Pseudomonadati > Pseudomonadota > Betaproteobacteria > Burkholderiales > Burkholderiaceae > Caballeronia > Caballeronia sp. NCF2. The sequence continues at coordinate 51,191 of NZ_JALQDN010000021.1, forward strand.
TTCGGTGTAGGCGCGCATCGTCGAGAGCATGCGGCGCACGTCGGGGTGATGGATGATCGTCACCGGCTCCTTCGCGCTGCCATCGACGGGACGGCTCTGCACGCGCTCCTTCGCGTACGCGACCGCCTGTTGATACGCGCGCTCGGCGATCGCGACACCCTGCATGCCGACCGCAAAACGCGCCGCGTTCATCATGATGAACATGTATTCGAGGCCGCGATTCGCCTCGCCGATCAGATACCCGGTCGCCCCGCCGTGATCGCCGTATTGCAGCACGGCCGTCGGGCTCGCCTTGATGCCGAGCTTGTGCTCGATCGACACGCAATGCACGTCGTTGCGCTCGCCGAGCGAGCCGTCGTCATTGACGAGGAACTTCGGCACGAGAAAGAGCGAGATGCCTTTCACGCCCTCGGGCGCATCGGGCGTGCGCGCGAGCACGAGATGGACGATGTTCTTTGCCATGTCGTGTTCGCCGTACGTGATGAAGATTTTCGTGCCGAAGACCTTGTACGTGCCATCGCCCTGCGGCTCGGCCCGCGTGCGCACGAGCGCGAGATCGGAACCCGCCTGCGGCTCGGTGAGGTTCATCGTGCCGGTCCATTCGCCGCTAATGAACTGCGGCAGATAGCGCGCCTTCTGCTCGTCGCTGCCGGCGGTGAGGAGCGCCTCGATTGCGCCGTCGGTGAGCAGCGGGCACAGCGCGAAAGAGAGATTCGCCGAGTTGAGCGCTTCGATGCACGGCGTCGCGATGAGCTTCGGCAAGCCCTGTCCGCCGAAGTCCGCCGGATGCACGACGCCTTGCCAGCCGCCTTCCGCGAACTGGCGGAACGCGTTCTTGAAGCCGGGCGTCGTCGTGACTTCGCCGTTCGCCCAGGCGCTTGGATTGCGATCGCCTTCGACGTTCAGCGGCGCGATTACTTCGCTGCAAAAGCGCGCGGCTTCTTCGACGACGGCCTGCGCCGTATCGAAGCCCGCGTCTTCGTGACCGGGCAGCGCGGCGATGCGGTCGATATCCGCCAGCTCCTTCACTACGAACAACATGTCCTTGACGGGTGCGCGATAGCTCATCGTCCTGTCTCCTCCTGTTTCAATTTTCGGGTACAAAAAAAGGGCGCAACGTTCGTCGCGCCCTTTCTTATTTTTGTGGTGAGTGTTCGACTCACATGGCGCGGTTAGCCGAGCTCTTTCACCAGTTCCGGCACGACCGAGAACAGATCGCCGACGAGACCGTAATCGGCGACACTGAAGATCGGCGCTTCGGGGTCTTTGTT
>NZ_JALQDN010000022.1:0-107672 GCF_023631205.1 Caballeronia sp. NCF2
AATTACGAGAATCGTCATGTTCAGATCACCTTCGCTTCGGTTTTCAGTTTTTCGACCAGCGTCTTCACGTCGGGCACGGTGATGCCCGCGCTGCGCTTCGGTGGCTCGACGACTTTCAGCGTCTTCAGACGCGGCGCGACATCGACGCCGAGATCGGCGGGCTTCACCGTCGTCAGCGGCTTCTTCTTCGCCTTCATGATGTTCGGCAGCGTCACGTAGCGCGGCTCGTTCAGGCGCAGATCGGTCGTGACGACTGCGGGCAATTTCAGCGACAGCGTCTCGGCGCCGCCATCGACTTCGCGCGATACCGTGGCTTTGCCATCGGCAACGACGACCTTCGATGCGAACGTCGCTTGCGGCAAACCCGCCAGTGCAGCGAGCATCTGGCCGGTTTGATTCGAGTCGTCGTCGATGGCCTGCTTGCCCAGGATGACGAGCTCAGGCTTCTCTTGATCGACTAGCGCCTTCAGGATCTTCGCGACCGCCAGCGGCTGCAGTTCATCGGCGGATTCGACCAGGATCGCGCGATCCGCACCGATCGCCAGCGCCGTCCGCAACGTCTCCTGAGATTGCGTAACACCACACGACACAGCGATCACTTCCGTAGCAACACCCGCTTCCTTCAGACGCACCGCCTCTTCCACGGCGATTTCGTCGAACGGGTTCATCGACATCTTCACGTTGGCGATATCGACACCCGTGTTATCCGATTTCACGCGGACCTTCACGTTGTAGTCGACCACGCGCTTGACTGGCACCAGAATTTTCATGCACACGCTCCAAAGTTACGATTACGTCAACCCAGCGCCATTATACGAGTGACGCGTAAGATCACCCCTCCAAAAGCGGGTGGGGTCGGCGATCGTGCAATAGGTATGAGCCGAATTTTATCGAACGATCGTTCTATTTATATCCACGAAAACCCGAATCCGACCATGAAAACGATTACCAGGCCGTAATCACCGCGCCGGCGTACTTGCCTTCGATGAACTGCTTCACTTCCGGCGAGTGATACGCCGCGATCAGCTTCGCAACCCACGGCTTGTCCTTGTCGGCCGCGCGAACCGCGATGATGTTCACATACGGACCGCGCGGATCTTCGATTGCGATCGCGTCCGACTTCGGCTTCAGGCCCGCTTCCATCGCGAAGTTCGTATTGATGGCGGCGGCATCGACGTCGTCGAGCGAGCGCGGAATCTGCGCGGCGTCGAGTTCGACGATCTTCAGCTTCTTCGGATTCTCGACGATATCGAGCGGCGTCGCTTTCAGACCCGCATCCGCGCGCAGCTTGATGAGACCTTGCTTCTGCAGCAGCAGCAATGCGCGGCCGCCGTTGGTCGGATCGTTCGGCACCGCGATGCGCGCGCCGTTGGCAAGCGCCGACAGCGACTTCAGCTTCTTCGAGTAGATGCCCATCGGGAACGTCACCGTATCGGCGACCTTGACGAGCTTGTAGCCGCGATCCTTCACTTGCGCGTCGAGATACGGCAGATGCTGATAGCTGTTCGCATCGAGATCGCCGGCGGCGAGCGCGGCGTTCGGCTGCACGTAATCCGAGAACTCGACGACCGTGATCTTCAGCCCGTTTTTCGCGGCGACCTGCTTCACCACGTCCATGATCTGCGCGTGCGGGCCGCCGGTCACGCCCAACTTGATGGCTTCATCGGCGTGCGCGGCACCGTTGAACAGCGTTGCGCTCAGCAGCGCGGCGGCGAACTTCAGAATGAATCGACGTTGCATGGTTTCTTGAGTGGTTATTTGTGACTGAGACGACGAACGAGCCAGTCGCCGAACGACTGAACGAGCTGCACGAATACGATGAGAATCACGACGACCGTGATCATCACTTCAGGAAGAAAACGCTGATAACCATAGCGGATGCCGAGATCGCCGAGACCGCCGCCGCCGATCGCGCCCGCCATCGCCGAATAGCCGACGAGCGACACGAACGTGATCGTCAATCCAGCGACGACGCCCGGCAGCGATTCCGGCAACAGCACTTTGAAGACGATCTGCGATGTCGTCGCGCCCATTGCCTGCGCGGCCTCGATGAGTCCGCGATCCACTTCGCGCAGTGCCGTCTCGACGAGCCGCGCGATGAACGGCGCAGCGGCGATCGTCAGCGGCACGACGGCGGCCGCGGTGCCGATCGACGAGCCGACGACGAGCCGCGTGAACGGAATCACCGCGACGAGAAGGATGATGAACGGCGTCGAGCGCACCGCATTCACGATGCCGCCGAGCACCCGATTCACGCCGATGTTCTGCAGCACGCCGTCGCGATCGGTGAGATAGAGCAGCACGCCGAGCGGCAAACCGACCGCCGCGCCGACGAGTCCCGAGATGCCGACCATGATCAGCGTTTCCCAGAACGACTGGACGAACATGTCGAACATTTCACTCAACATGGGACAACTCCTCCACGACGACGCCCTGCGAGCGCAAATATTCGATCGCTTCGGCGATCTTCACCGGCTGACCGCCCGCGAGCACCGCGAGCGAGCCGAACGCCTGCCCCTGAATCTCGTCGATCTGGCCGTGCAGGATGTTGAAATCGAGTTCGTAGCGGCGGATCGTCTCCGAGAGAATCGGCTGATCGACGCCCGAGCCCGTGAACGCGAGCCGCAGCAAATGACCGCTGCCGGTCTTGAGCCGCTCGATCACGCGTGCCTTCAATGCGGGCGGCAACTCGTGCGCGATCACGTCGCCGATCAGTGCGCGCGTGACTTCGTGATGCGGCTGCATGAAGACATCGACGACCTTGCCCTCTTCGACCACGCGCCCGGCGTCGAGCACCGCGACGCGATCGCAGACCTGTTTGATCACTTCCATCTGATGCGTGATGAGCACGATGGTGAGCCCGAGCTCGCGATTGATCTTGCGCAGCAGATCGAGAATCGCGCGCGTGGTTTCGGGATCGAGCGCGGACGTGGCTTCGTCGGAGAGCAGCACTGTCGGCTTGCTCGCGAGCGCCCGCGCAATCCCGACGCGCTGCTTCTGTCCGCCGCTGATCTGCGCCGGATACTTGTCCTTGTGCGTCGTGAGGCCGACGAGATCGAGCAGCGGCAACACGGCCGCTTCGATCTCCGCGCGCTTCTTGCCGGCGAGTTCGAGCGGCAGCGCGACGTTGTCGTACACCGTGCGCGAACTCAGCAGATTGAAATGCTGAAAGATCATGCCGATGTCGCGGCGCGCGGCGCGCAGATCGTCCTTGCCGAGCGTCGTGAGATCGCGTCCGTCGACGATCACATTGCCTTCGCTCGGCCGCGTCAGCAGATTGATCGTGCGAACCAGCGTGCTCTTGCCCGCGCCGCTGCGCCCGATGATGCCGAACACTTCGCCGGCGGGAATCGTCAGATTGACGTTGTGCAGCGCTTCGACCCAGCCTCGGGGCCCCGCGAAACGCTGCGAAAGATTGCGTATTTCGATCATGAAAATGCAAACGGCGGAAGGCTTGTCGGGTGGAACCCACCCGCGCCGCCGGCCGCCGCTCGTTCTTAGCTGTTTGTATCGTGGCGGGGATTTTACAGGACGCGTTACATTCTGTTTAATAATGATTTCAGATCGGCTAATAACGTGGAGATATTTACCGCGCCATGTCACGCACTATCTATTCGACGAGCGCCGTCACGACGCGACACGGCGTCGAACTGTTTCTGCATCGCTGGCACCCCGCGCCGGGCATCGAACTCAACGCGCGGATCGCGCTCGTCCACGGTCTCGGCGAACACGCGGGCCGTTACGACGCGCTCGCGACCGCGCTGAACGCGGCGGGCATCGAACTGATCGCGATCGATCTGCGCGGACACGGGAAGTCGTCGGGCGAACGGGCGTGGGTTCGCGTCTTCACGGACTATCTGCGCGACACCGATGTCCTGCTCGAAGCGTGCGCGGCCACGCCGCCCGCCGGCACGCCGCTCTTTTTGATGGGCCACAGCATGGGCGGAACGATCGCGGCGCTCTACGCCGCCGAGCGTGCGCAGGAGAACAAGCTGGCCGGTCTGATCCTGTCGAGCCCGGCGTTGAAGATCGGACCGGGCACGCCGCGCTGGAAGGCCAAACTGAGCCGCATCGTGGGCGTGGTCGCGCCGCGCGTCGCCGCGTTCAGCATCGATCCGGCGCTGCTGTCGCGCGCGCCGGGCGTCGTCGAAGCGTACAAGCGCGATCCGCTCGTGCATCACTCAGCCGTCTGCGCACGCACTGCCGCGCAGATTCTCGCCGGCATGGAGCGCGTGGCGGAAAAGCGCGGCGACATCAAGCTGCCGCTTCTCGTCTTTCACGGCAGCGCGGACGCGATCTGCGATCCCGCCGGCAGCCGCGAGTTCGAAGCCAACGCGGGATCGACCGACACCACGCTCATCGTCCACGAAGGCAGCGCCCACGAAACGCTCAACGATCTCGACCGCGAGCGCGTGATCCGCGAGCTGATCGACTGGACGCTCGTGCGCGCGGACTACGCGCGCGCTCGCGCCCGCTAGATTTCCGCCAGCACCCGCAGATGCGCAACGACGCTGCGGCCCAGCGCCGACAGGTTATAGCCGCCTTCGAGACAACTCACGATGCGCCCTTGCGCGTGGCGCTTCGCGACGCCGCGAATCTGCTCGGTGATCCACGCGTAATCGTCCTCGACGAGACCCATGTTCGCCATGTCGTCTTCGCGATGCGCATCGAAGCCGGCCGAGACGAAGATCATCTGCGGCTTGAACGCTTCGAGCCGCGGCAGCCACATCATGTCGACGACCTCGCGCACCTGCATGCCCTTAGTGCGCGCGGCGAGCGGCACGTTGACCATGTTCGCCGCGTGATTGTCGGCGCCGGAAAACGGATAGAACGGATGCTGGAAGAAACTGCACATCAGCACGCGCGAATCGCCGCTGAACGCGGCTTCGGTGCCGTTGCCGTGATGCACGTCGAAATCGACGATCGCGACCCGCTGCAGGCCGTGCACTTCCAGCGCATGCCGCGCGGCGATCGCGACGTTGTTGAAGAGGCAGAAGCCCATCGCGCGCGCGGGCTCGGCGTGATGGCCCGGCGGCCGGATGCTGCAAAACGCGTTGTCGTAACGGCCTTCGATGACGGCATCGGTGGCCGCGACCGCCGCGCCCGCCGCGCGCAACGCCGCGCGATAGGACTGGGGGCACATCGACGTATCGGGGTCGAGTTCGCTTCGGCCCGATTCCGGCGTGCGGCTCTTGATGTAGTCGATGTGCGCCTGCGTATGCACGCGCGCGAGGTCGGCTTCGTCGGCGAGCGGCGCTTCCTCGCGCTCGATGAGCGAATCGATCCGGCTCGCGATCAGCTGGTCTTCGATCGCCTGCAGGCGCGCCGGACACTCGGGATGCCATTGGCCGTTGTCGTGCTGGAGGCAGTCGGGGTGGGAGTAGAAGCCGGTGGCCATGATGTCTCGCAATGCCGCTTGTCGTCGGCTCTCGTCTCGTATTTTTTCGTCATACGCGACCACTTGTCGCGCAATTGACGTTAAGTTACCACACCGTCCGGCACGGCCGCCCTCGCCCGGGCACATGGCCGATATGGGCGCGAAGCGTCGGTTATACTGCCCCGACGCCTTGCCGGCCGAGCGATTGCGCGCGGCATGTTGCAGGCTGTTGCGTTCCGTTGAGAATCGTTGCATCGATTCGACTTCACAGGCGTTTTTGGCCACTCGCGCATCCGGCATCGCCCCAACCGCCCCCAACCACGCACACTATGACTTTCCAGTTTGCTCCGTTCGTCTTCACGGCTTCATCCAGGCCGGCAAAGCGTGCACTCGTTGCCTCCCTCGTCTGCGCGCTCGGCTTTCTCTCCGGGAACAGTGCCTTTGCGCAGTCGCAGCAGCCGCAGGCCGCGACGCCGCAAGGGCAGGTGTTCGAAGAAGAGATCGTGCCGCAGCGCTACGCGAACAATCCGAATGTCGATGCGTTCATCAATGACATGGTCGCGCGCTACGACTTCGATTCGTCCGCGCTGCACGACCTGTTCGCGCGCGTGAGCTATTCGGCGACCGCGGCGAAACTGGTGTTGCCGTCGCCCACGCCGCAGGCCAAGAACTGGCGCGCGTACCAGGGGCGTTTCATCGAGCCGGTTCGCATCAACGCCGGCGTGAAGTTCTGGCGCGCGAATCAGGCGACGCTGCAGCGCGCGTCCGAGCAATTCGGCGTGCCGCCGGAGGTGATCGTCGGAATCATCGGCGTGGAGACGATCTACGGGAAGTACATGGGCAACTTCCGCGCGCTCGACGCGCTGACCACGCTCACCTTCGATTACCCGAACACGCCGAACCGCGTCGAGCGCATGGCGACGTTCCGCAAGAATCTCGAAGACCTGCTCGTGTGGACGCGCGATTCGCAGATCGATCCGACGACCGTCCTCGGTTCATACACGGGCGCGATCGGGATTCCGCAGTTCCTGCCGAGCAGCATCGTGCAATACGCGGTCGATTACGACGGCAACAGCCGCATCGATCTGCGCACGAGCCCGGCAGACGCCATCGGCAGTGTGGCGAACTATCTGAAGCAGAACGGCTGGGAACCGGGCCGGCCGGTCGTGTGGCGCATCGCCGGCGATGTCGGCAGTCAGGGCATCGCGCAGGCCGCCGCCGATGGCGCGCCGGAACCGAAATGGTCGCTCGCGCAACTGACGAAGGCCGGCATGCTGCTCAACGAGCCGGGCTTGAATATCGACGCAGAAGCGCCGACGCCGCTCACCGTCGTCGATTTGCCCACGCCCGGCCGCGCGACCGAATACACGCTCGGGCTGAAGAACTTCTACGTGCTGACGCGTTACAACCGCAGCTTCTTCTACGCGCTCGCGGTGTATCAGCTTGGCGAAGCGGTCAAGGCGCGCATGGTCGCGGGCGACACGGGCGCGAATTCGCAGTGACGTTTGTCCGCTACAGACGTAAAAAACCCCGGCTCGCCGGGGTTCTCTCATTGCGCGATCAGGATGCGCGGCATCACGCCGGGAACACGCCCGTCGAAAGATAACGATCGCCGCGATCGCAGACGATGAACACGATCGTCGCGTTCTCCACCTGGCGCGCGATGCGCAGCGCCACTTCGCACGCGCCGCCCGACGAAATGCCCGCGAAAATGCCTTCGACCGATGCGAGGCGTCGCGCCATCGCTTCGGAGGCCGCCTGACTTACGTTCTCCACGCGATCCACGCGGCTGCGATCGAAAATCTTCGGCAGATAGGCTTCCGGCCACTTGCGGATGCCCGGAATGCGCGAGCCTTCTTCCGGCTGAGCGCCGATGATCTCGATCTTTTCGTTCTGCTCCTTCAGATACTTCGACACGCCCATGATCGTGCCGGTCGTGCCCATCGACGAGACGAAGTGCGTAAGGCGGCCTTCGGTCTGACACCACAGCTCCGGGCCCGTGCCTTCGTAATGCGCGAGCGGATTGTCCGGGTTCGCGAACTGATCGAGAATGATGCCTTTGCCGTCACGCTGCATCTGATCGGCGAGATCGCGTGCGTATTCCATGCCGCCCGTCACCGGCGTCAGCACGATTTCGGCGCCATACGCGGCCATGCTCTGGCGGCGCTCGATCGACAGATCTTCCGGCATCAGCAGCACCATCTTGTAGCCGCGCATTGCGGCGGCCATCGCGAGCGCGATGCCGGTGTTGCCGCTCGTCGCTTCGATGAGCGTGTCGCCCGGCTTGATGCGGCCGCGCTCTTCAGCTTTCCTGATCATCGACAGCGCCGGCCGGTCCTTCACCGATCCCGCCGGATTGTTGCCTTCGAGCTTGCCCAGCACGACGTTGTTGCGGCTGCGAATTTCATCGTCCACGATGCGGACGAGTTGCACGAGCGGCGTGTTGCCGATCGTGTCTTCGATAGTCATGTAAGCCATATGCGGAGCCGATTCGGATTCCCCGCGGACGACACTGCCTTTCCGCGCGGATTTTGATATAGGGATTCGTCGATTGTAGCCCACCGGTTCCGCCGATGCCGGCGCATCCCTGATGCACGGATGGAATGCCGCTCGCGCGCGCCGTCCGCGCATGCAAAAAGCCCCGCGAGGAGGCCGTCCGCGGGGAGCCCAAGACATCCGAAGGCTGAAGGAGATCGATGGCGCGCCGCGCACCAGGGCGCGCCTCCGGGCCGTGCTTATTTCTTCACAATGACCGGTTTAGCTGATGCGGACGCCGAAACCGGCGTCGCGACAGCCGAGTTCGCGCCGCCAGGCGGTGCGGCGACGGCCGCGGTCTTCGTCGTTGCGCCGATTGTCAGTCCTTCCGCTTCCAGACGCTGGACGGTCTTGCCGCCCATGCCTTTGACGCGCGTGCCGAGATCGCTCGCGTCCTTGAACGGACCGTGCGCCTGACGTTCATCGAGAATGGCTTTCGCCTTCGCCGGACCGATGCCCTTGATGCCGCGCAGCGCGTCGGAGTTGGCGGTATTGACGTCGACGGCCGCGAACGCGCTACCGATGGAAAAGATGAGCGCGAACGCAGCGATCGACGAGAGTGCTTGCTTGAACATGACTGAGTCTCCGTGAAGAACCGGCCGGCACCAGCGCCAACCGTGAGACCCAGTTTAGAGAGGCTCGAAGCGCGTTTATAGCTGGCCGAATAGCCAACGCACGTAGCGATCGACACCTTCCTGAACCGTAAGAAACGAGGCGTCGTAACCGGCTGCGCGCAGCTTCGACTGGTCCGCCTGCGTGAAGCATTGGTACTTGCCGCGCAGCGCGTCGGGGAACGGCACGTACTCGATCAGACCGCGCTGCACGAGTTCGGCGAGCGAGAGCGCCGCTTCGCCGTTCAACGCGCGCAGCGAGTTCACGACCGTCGACGCGATGTCGTTGAACGGCTGCGCGCGCCCGGTGCCGAGATTGAAAATGCCCGACTTCTCCGGATGATCGAAGAAGAACAGATTCACCTTCACGACGTCTTCGACCGAGATGAAGTCGCGCGTCTGCTCGCCGGCCGCATAGCCGTTGTACTCGCCGAAGAGCTTGACCTTGCCTTCCGAGCGGAACTGATTGAAGTTGTGGAACGCGACCGACGCCATGCGTCCCTTGTGCGTTTCGCGCGGGCCGTACACGTTGAAATAGCGAAAGCCGGCGATCTGGCTTTCCGCCTTCGGCAGCACCTGCCGCACGATCTGATCGAAGAGGAACTTCGAATAACCGTACACGTTGAGCGGCTTCTCGACTTCGCGCTCTTCGACGAAACGGCTCGATCCGCCGTATGTCGCCGCCGACGATGCATACAGGAACTGCGCGCCCTGCGCGAGGCACGCGTCCATCACGTCGCGGCTGTAGCGGAAGTTGTTGTCCATCATGTAGCGGCCGTCGGTTTCCATCGTGTCCGAACAGGCGCCTTCGTGGAACACCGCGCGCACGCGGCCGAAATCGCCGCGCTTGAAGCGCTCGACGAACTCGGTCTTGTCGAGGTAATCGTCGATTTCGCAATCGACGAGATTCTTGAACTTGTCGGCGCGCGTGAGGTTGTCGACCGCGATCACGCGATTCTCGCCACGCTCGTTGAGCGCCTTGACGATATTGCTGCCGATGAAGCCGGCTGCACCGGTAACGATGATGGTCATGGCGTTATTTCAGATAAGGTCAGGCGAAGAGTTCGTTGTAGTCGACGGTCGCCGTACCGAGCTTGCCCACGACGATGCCCGCCGCGCGGTTCGCATAGACGATCGAGTCGACGAGCGGCACACCCGCGCCCAGCATGGTCGCGACCGTTGCGATGACGGTGTCGCCGGCGCCCGAGACATCATACACTTCGCGCGCTTCGGCCGATGTGTGCAGCACCTGGTCCTCGGTGAAGAGCGTCATGCCCTCTTCCGAGCGCGTGAGGAGCAGCGCTGAAAGATCGAGCTCCGCACGCAGTTTCCTCACGCGCTCGTGCAGATCTTCTTCCGATTTCCACTGGCCGATGACTTCGCGCAGCTCCGCGCGATTCGGCGTGATGAGCGTCGCGCCGCGATAACGGTCCCAGTCGTCGCCCTTCGGATCGACGAGCACGGGCTTTCCGGCGCGTTTCGCGTCGGCGATCATCTGCGTGACGTGCGTGAGGCCGCCCTTCGCGTAATCGGACATGAGGATCACGTCGTGCTGCGGCAGGATCTCGGTGAACCGTTCGAGACACGCGCGCAGCACTTCATGATTCGGCGTGTTCTCGAAATCGACGCGCAGCAACTGCTGCTGACGCGACAGCACGCGCAGCTTGATGGTCGTGAGCAGTTCGGGATCGCGCTCGAGATGCGCCGCGACCTTGCTTTCGCCGAGCAGCTCGACGATGCGCTCGCCCGGCTCGTCATGTCCCACTACGCAAAGCAGGCCGGCCTGCGCGCCGAGCGCCGCCGCGTTGCGCGCGACGTTCGCCGCGCCGCCGAGGCGGTCTTCCTTCTTCTGCACGTGCACGACCGGCACGGGCGCTTCGGGCGAGATGCGGTTGACGTCCCCGAACCAGTAGCGGTCGAGCATCACGTCGCCGACCACGAGCACGCGCGCCGCCGAAACGCGCGCAAGCGGGACGACGGGAATATCGGCGTTAGTTGTGGCTGCCGTTGCGGTCGAGTTCGACATGGGGACGTCCTATTGCAAAGTAGTCGATGCCCATTTCGGCCATCGCTTCCGGTTCATACAGATTGCGGCCGTCGAAGATCACCGGCGTCTTCAACGCGCTCTTCAAGTGCCAGAAATCCGGGCTCTTGAATTCCTTCCATTCGGTCACGATGACGAGCGCGTCCGCGTCCGTCAGCGCATCCTGTTGCGTGTTCACGAGATGCAGGCGCTGGAAGTCGTCGGGGCGATCCGCGAGATCGAGCGCGAACACGCGCTCTGCCTCGTCGCGCGCGACGGGATCGTAGCCGCGCACCGTGGCGCCGCGCTGCAGCAGCGCCTCGATGATGCGCCGGCTCGACGCCTCGCGCATGTCATCGGTATTGGGCTTGAATGCGAGGCCCCACACGGCAAACGTGCGCCCGCGCAGATCCTCGCCCATGCGCTTCACGATCTTGTTGACGAGCACTTCCTTCTGATCGTTATTGACCGCTTCGACCGCCTCGAGCACGCGCAGCGTGTGGCCGTTTTCGCGCGCGGTTTGCGCGAGCGCCTGCACGTCCTTCGGGAAGCACGAGCCGCCATAGCCGCAGCCCGCATACAGGAAGTGATAGCCGATGCGCGGATCCGAGCCTATGCCCCGCCGCACCGATTCGATGTCGGCGCCGACGGTATCCGCGAGATTCGACAGATCGTTCATGAACGAGATGCGCGTCGCGAGCATCGCGTTGGCGGCGTACTTCGTGAACTCGGCCGAACGCACGTCCATGTACAGCGTGCGCTCGTGATTGCGGTTGAACGGCGTGTAGAGGCGCTTCATCTTCTCGCGCGCGAGGTTGCCCGCGCGGTCGTCGTCGATGCCGATCACGATGCGATCCGGGCGCATGAAGTCGTCCACAGCCGCGCCTTCCTTCAGGAACTCCGGATTCGACACGACCGAGAAGCCGTGCTTCTCCGACTCGCCGAGTCCGCGCGCCCGCAACTCTTCCTCGACGACGCGCTTCACTTGCAGCGCCGTGCCGACCGGCACCGTCGATTTATCGACGATCACCTTGAAGCCGTTCGAATACTTGCCGATATTGCGCGCGGCGGCGAGCACGTATTGCAGATCGGCTGAGCCGTCTTCGTCGGGCGGCGTGCCGACCGCGATGAATTGAATGTCGCCGTGCTCGACGCTCGCTTTCACGTCGGTGGAAAACTGGATGCGGCCTGCCGCGCGCGTGCGCCTCAGCATTTCCTGAAGGCCCGGCTCGTGGATCGGCACGCCGCCATTGTTGAGAATTTCGATCTTGCGCGGATCGACGTCCACGCAAAACACGTCATTGCCGATTTCGGCAAGGCACGCGCCGGTTACGAGACCGACGTAACCCGTGCCGACGATGGTCACTTTCATACGCTTTCCGGTTGTTCCTGAAATGCCGGTGGCAGAAGCGGCGCATTCGCGCGCCGCCCGATGTCATGCTCGCCGCGCTGGCTCAGGCCGAGCTCGTGATCGGCTCGACGCGACGCGGCGCGTACGTCTCCCAGCCGCTGCAGCCGGGGCATTGCCAATAGAATAGACGCGCACGGAACCCGCAAGTTTGACACGTATAACGCGGCAGATTCTTAGTGCGCTGTTTCACCAGATTACGCATCAGTTCGAGCTCGCCGCGGCGCGGCTCGTCGGCCGTCGCCTCCTGCGCCTCGAGCAGACGCGTCATGCCCGCGAGATTCGGCGCGCTTTGCATCTGCTTGCGTGCCAGCTCGTGCGCGGCTTCGAGACCGCGCAACTCTTGAACGTGCTTGTAGGCGACATCGAGCAGATCGTTCGACGGATAGCGCGTCGCGTAATCGATCAGCAGATCGACGCCCTCTTCCTTGCGCCCGAGCGCGGCGTACGCCTTCATCAGCTTCTCGGCGACGAGCGGCAGATACGCCTCGTTCTGCTCCTCGACGCGCTTCCAGTGCGCGATCGCCACATCGACGTTGCCGGCGGCCGCTTCGACATCGCCTGCCAGGATGGTCGCGCGCACGTTGTCCGGGTTCGATGCCAGCGCGAGCTTCAGTTCGGCGCGCGCACCATCTGGATTCTTGCGCTGAAGCGCTTCCTGCGCGAGCTCGCAGTGGAAATGCGCGATTTCCATATGCAGCGAGGGCGCGCCCATCTTTTCGATCTGCTCGGCCGTCGCGATCGATTTCGGCCAGTCCTTTTCGATCTCGTAGATGGTCAGCAGCGCGCGCTGCGCGCCGAGCGAATATTCGCCGGCGTTGAGCGACTTGAACGTTTCCTCGGCGCGATCGAGCAGGCCCGCCTTCAGGAAATCCTGTCCGAGTTCGTAGAGCGCGTGATCGCGTTCCGCGACCGGCAAATCGGCGCGGCTCAACAGATTCTGATGCACGCGAATCGCGCGATCGGTCTCTCCGCGACGGCGAAACAGATTGCCGAGCGCGAAATGCAGTTCGATCGTTTCGGGATCGAGCTTGGCGACTTCGATGAACGCATCGATCGCCTTGTCGTGTTGCTCGTTGAGCAGAAAATTGAGGCCGCGAAAATACGAGCGCGGCAGATTCGCATTTTCGGACAACAGCGCTTTCAAGTCATAGCGGGACGCCATCCACCCCAGCGCGAAAGCGACGGGGATGACAAGCAGCCACCAGAAGTCTAGATCCATGCGATTAGTCGTTGAGTGTCAGATGTCTGCGCGAAAGGTCAGATGAGCGGCGGCATCGGCGGTTCTTCCTTCACCACCGGCGTCTCGCGAGCGACGCGCAGCTCGCGCTTCAGACGCCCGTTCTCCATGCGCAGACGCACCCTGGCCGGCACAGCCGACACGAGCCCCGCGAGCAATCCCACCACGAAAAACGCGAGGCCGATCAGAATAAGCGGCGCCTGCCACGCGTAGCCCGCGAGAAAGTTCAGCGTCGCGGGCTGGGTATTGGCGAGCGCCAGCACCAGCAACAGCACGAATACCAGAACGCGGATCAGCCAGACGATGAATTTCATGTAGGGTCTCGCAAGAGCGGTTGCACCAGACGGCCCTTCCGTTTCGGCCGGGCCTGCGCGGTTGAACACCCAGGTCAAAGTGACCGGTATTGTAATTGATGCTCCCGGGCGCCGGCAGTCGCCCGCTCGACGCATGAATTTTTAGCAAACAACGCACCCGTCGCGCTGGATCGCTGCTATCGAAACGCCGCGCATAAAAAAAGCACCCCGAAGGGTGCTTTTCTGGTCGATTGCCTCGCAGGCCGACGCCGCGAACCGAAAATCCTGAAGGATCATCAGTCAGGATGCGTGCCGATCAGAGATCGTCGGCATCGTCGTCATTCGAAGCTTTCAGCGGCTCGCCCGCGCGGCCGTCGACGCGTTCGCGCAATTCCTTGCCCGGCTTGAAGTGCGGCACGAATTTCTCCGGCACCAGCACCTTTTCACCCGACTTGGGATTGCGCCCGACGCGCGACGGACGACGATTGAGCCCGAAGCTGCCGAAGCCGCGAATCTCGATGCGATGACCGTTGGCCAGAGCCTCCGACATCGCATCCAGCATCGTCTTCACCGCGAAATCCGCATCCTTGAGGACAAGTTGCGGAAATCGCGACGCCAACTGGGCGACCAATTCCGATTTGGTCATTCTGCAGCTGTGCCGTTAAGGGCTTAGCTGTTCTGGCCGTCGAGCTTGGCCTTGAGCAGCGCGCCGAGGTTGGTCGTGCCGGTCGCGGCGGCGTTCGAGTCGCCCTGCAGGCTGCGCATGGCTTCCTGCTGTTCGGCCGAATCCTTCGCCTTGATCGACAGGTTGATGCCACGCGACTTGCGATCGATGTTGATGATCATCGCGTTGACCTTCTCGCCTTCCTTCAGCACGTTGCGCGCATCTTCCACGCGGTCTTGCGCGATTTCCGAAGCACGCAGGTAGCCTTCGACTTCGCCGGACAGCGTGATGACCGCACCCTTCGGATCGACCGACTTCACAACGCCGTCGACGATAGCGCCCTTGTCGTTGATCGCCACGAAGTTGCTGAACGGATCGCCTTCGAGCTGCTTGATGCCGAGCGAGATGCGTTCCTTGTCGACGTCGATGCCCAGAACCACGGCTTCGACTTCGTCGCCCTTCTTGTACTTGCGGACGGCTTCTTCGCCGGTTTCCGACCACGACAGATCCGACAGGTGAACCAGACCGTCGATGCCGCCAGGCAGACCGATGAACACGCCGAAGTCGGTGATCGACTTGATGGCGCCGCTGATCTTGTCGCCCTTCTTGAAGTTGCGGCTGAAGTCATCCCACGGATTCGGCTTGCACTGCTTCATGCCGAGGGAGATACGGCGGCGGTCTTCGTCGATTTCGAGAACCATGACTTCGACTTCGTCGCCAAGTTGAACAACCTTCGACGGCGCAACGTTCTTGTTGGTCCAGTCCATTTCCGACACGTGGACGAGGCCTTCGATGCCCGATTCCACTTCGACGAATGCGCCGTAGTCGGTGATGTTCGTGACCTTGCCGAACAGGCGCGTGCCCGACGGGTAACGGCGCGAGATGCCTTCCCACGGATCGTCGCCCAGTTGCTTGATGCCGAGCGAAACGCGGTTCTTCTCTTGGTCGAACTTGAGGATCTTGGCGGTGACTTCCTGGCCAACCGACAGGACTTCCGACGGGTGACGCACGCGGCGCCATGCGATGTCGGTGATGTGCAGCAGGCCGTCGATGCCGCCGAGGTCCACGAACGCGCCGTAGTCGGTGATGTTCTTGACCACGCCTTCGACGATCGCGCCTTCCTTCAGCGTCTCGAGCAGCTTCGCGCGCTCTTCGCCCTGCGTCGCTTCGATGACCGCGCGGCGCGACAGCACCACGTTGTTACGCTTGCGATCGAGCTTGATGACGCGGAATTCGAGCGTCTTGCCTTCGTACGGCGTCGTGTCCTTGACCGGACGCGTGTCGACGAGCGAACCCGGCAGGAACGCGCGGATGCCGTTGACCATCACGGTCATGCCGCCCTTGACCTTGCCGGTGATCGTGCCGGTCACGAGTTCGTTGTTGTCCAGCGCCTTTTCCAGCGACAGCCACGAAGCGAGGCGCTTCGCCTTGTCGCGCGACAGGATGGTGTCGCCATAGCCGTTTTCCAGCGCGTCGATCGCGACGGAAACGAAGTCGCCCGCCTGCACTTCCACTTCACCCGCGTCGTTCAGGAATTCTTCGAGCGGAATATAGGCTTCGGACTTGAGACCAGCGTTGACGACCACGAAGTTGTGGTCGACACGCACGACTTCGGCGGAGATCACTTCGCCGGCGCGCATGTCCTGCTTGGTCAGCGACTCTTCGAACAGAGCCGCAAAGGATTCGGTATTCGGGGTGGAGGTTTGCAGGTCGGACATAAAAATCGATATTTGCACGGCCTTTGCGCGGTGATTCGGAATGAACCGGCGGGCTTTACCCAGATGCGCAACGCCATACGGGGTTAATGGTTTAACACACGCCCTGCCTCCCGGCAGAGCACCTTACTTCTACTGCACTACACGAATCTCGCTGAACCAGCCGATGATCTGCTCGACCGCTTGATCGATCGACAAACCGGAGGTGTCCAGCGTCTTCGCATCCGCCGCAGGCTTGAGCGGCGCGGCGCTCCGGTTCATGTCCCGGGCATCGCGTGCGCGCAAATCTCGCAGCAAGTCATCCATATTAGCAGAAAAACCTTTTTGCATCAATTGCTTATACCGCCGCGCCGCGCGCGCCTCGACGCTTGCAGTCAGGAACACCTTCAGCGTGGCGTCGGGGAAGATGACCGTGCCCATGTCGCGGCCGTCGGCGACGAGGCCGGGGCGCTTGCGAAAAGCCCGCTGGCGCGCGACGAGCGCCTGGCGCACTTCGGGATGCACGGCGATGGCGGAGGCGCGGTTGCCGACTTCTTCCTGCCGGATTTCGCCCGAGACATCGGCGCCATCGAGCTGCGCGCAACCTTCGCGGAACGTGATATGGAGCGCCTCGACCAGTTTTGCAAGGCCGGGGGCGTCGTCCTTGTCCACTTCGTAGCGGATGCTCGCGAGCGCCGCGAGCCGGTAGAGCGCGCCGCTGTCGAGCAGGTGGAAGCCGAGCGTCGCCGCGACGATCGCCGCGACCGTGCCCTTGCCCGACGCCGTCGGCCCGTCGATGGTAATCACTGGTGTTGGGTCGAAAGGACGGGTCGGTTTCATTGAGTCTGGCCGTTCTGGCCCGTTATTACGATCATGGAAGTCGAAGTCATCGCGTTTCACGGTACAGCGCTCCCGTTACGCTTTCACGAGCGTCGAGAAGCGGTCGAAGTAGTCCGGAAAGGTTTTAGCCACACATTTCGGATCGTTGATGCGGACCGGCACGCCGCCGAGGCTCACGAGCGAAAAGCACATCGCCATGCGGTGATCGTCGTAGGTGTCGATCGCGGCGTTCGGCGTCAGTTTCGCCGGCGGCGTGACGACGAGATAATCCGCACCCTCTTCCACGGTCGCGCCGACCTTGCGCAACTCGTTCGCCATCGCGGCGATGCGATCCGTTTCCTTCACGCGCCAGCTCGCGATATTGCGCAGCGTCGTCGTGCCGCTCGCGAAGAGCGCGGCCACGGCGATCGTCATCGCGGCGTCGGGAATCAGGTTGAAATCCATGTCGATGGGCGCGAGCCTGCCATCGTCCGATTCGACGCCGCGCACTTCGATCCAGTCCTCGCCCATCATCACGTTCGCGCCCATGCGGTTCAGCGCGTCCGCGAAGCCGACATCGCCCTGAATGCTCGAACGACCGACGCCCTCCACGCGCACCGGTCCATGCCCGATCGCGCCCGCCGCCAGGAAATACGAGGCCGACGACGCATCGCCTTCCACCATGATCGCGCCCGGCGACTTGTAGCTCACGCCGGCGGGAACGGTGAAGCGCGCCCAGCCGTCGCGCTCGACCGTGACGCCGAAGCGCTCCATCAAACGAATCGTGATTTCGATGTACGGCTTCGAAATGAGTTCGCCTTCGATCTCGATCGTAACGGGACCGTTACGGCCTTCCACGACCGGCAGGCTCATCAGGAGCGCGGTGAGAAACTGGCTCGACACGTCGCCGCGCACGCGGATCGGCTTGTCGATGGCGATCTTCGCGGCGTGGATCCTGAGCGGCGGGAAGCCGTCGTTGAGCTCGTAATCGATCGCAGCGCCGATCTGACGCAGCCCGTCGACGAGATCGCCGATCGGCCGCTCGTGCATGCGCGGCACGCCGTGGACGCGATATTCGCCGCCGTTCACGGCCAGCGCCGCGGTCAGCGGACGCACCGCCGTACCCGCGTTGCCGAGAAACAGCTCCGCCGATTTCGACGGAAACGCGCCGCCCGTCCCGCCGACGATCACGCGCTCGCCGTCCTCGCGCACGGCGACGCCCAGGTTCCGGAGCGCGGCGAGCATCACGCGCGTGTCGTCGGAATCGAGCAGATTCGTGATCGACGTTTCACCGTGCGCAAGCGCCGCGAGCAGCAGCACGCGGTTCGAAATGCTCTTCGAGCCGGGCAGGCGCACGGTGCCGGACGCGCGGGAAAAAGGTCCGAGATCGAGATGTTCCATGTTGTTTCCTTGTTTCGCGGCTTACTTGGCGGCGATGTCGTTCGAAGGCTTGATGCCGCCGCGTTCCTGCCATTCTTTCCGGGCGACGCGCGAACGCGCGAACGCCGCTTCGAGCGCCGCGCCGTCCGAGGCGTCGATCGCCGCGCGAAAACGCGCGAGCACCGCGGTGTAATCGTCGAGCTCGGCGAGCAGCGCGGCGCGGTTCGCGAGACAGATATCGCGCCACATTTCGGGACTCGACGCCGCGATGCGCGTGAAATCGCGAAAGCCGCCCGCGGCGAACGAGAATTTCAGATCGGCATCGGGCGTGTCGAGAATCTGATCGACGAGCGCGAACGAGAGCACGTGCGGCAAATGACTCACCGACGCGAACACGCGATCGTGCTGCGCCTCGCTCATCTGACGCACGCACGCGCCGCTCGCGCGCCACATCGACGCGATGCGTTCGACGCCATCCGCCGCATTTTCCGGCAGCGGACACAGCACCACATTGCGATCGACGTACAGATCGGGCAATGCCGCATCGACGCCGCTCGACTCGCGCCCGGCGATCGGATGGCCCGGCACGAACAGCGCGACGCGCGCACCGAGCGCGCGCTTCGCCGCCGCGACGACATCGGATTTCGTGCTGCCGGCGTCGGTGACGATGGTTCGCGCGTCGAGAAACGGCGCGATGCGCGCGAGCAGCGGCTCGGTCTGCGCGACGGGCGCGGCGAGCAATACCACGTCGGCGCCTTCGAGCGCCTTGACGAGCGCGGCGTCGTCGTTGAGCGCGGCGGCTTCGTCGATCACGCCGAGTTCGATGGCGCGCTCGACCGACGCACGCGACCGACCCACGCCGACGACGCGACCTTCGAGCCCCGCGCGCTCACGCAACGCGCGCGAGAGCGATCCGCCGATCAGGCCGACGCCGAAGATAACCAGTTTATTGAAAGAGAACATCGATGCAGCCTGAAGCTGAAAACGAAGCGGCCGCTCAACGCGCCCGCGGATACGAACCGAGAATCTTCAGGAACGCGGACTTGCGCCCGAGTTCGTCGAGCGCGGCCGCAACCGCGGCATCGTCGCGATGGCCTTCGATGTCGATATAAAAGTAGTACTCCCACGCGCCCGAACGCGCGGGACGCGACTCGAAGCGCGTCATCGAAACGCCGTGTTTCGCGAGCGGCTCGAGCAGCTTGAAGACCGCGCCGGATTCGTTCTTCACCGTGACGATGAGCGACGTCTGATCGTGGCCGCTCGAATCCGTCGGCTGCTTGCCGACGATCACGAATCGCGTGCGATTGTGCGGATCGTCCTGAATCATCGAGAACACGACGCCGAGGCCGTAATGCGTCGCGGCGCGATCGCCGGCGATGGCCGCGACCGTCGGATCTTCGACCGCCATGCGCGCGGCTTCCGCGTTGCTCGACACCGCTTGCCGTTCCAGATGCGGCGCGTTCGCGGACAGCCAGCGCTGGCACTGCGCGAGCGCCTGCGGATGCGCGCATACGCGCTTCACGCCGTCGAGCGTGCCGGACGCGGTCAGCAGATTGTGATGGATCGGCAACGCGAGTTCGCCGCCGATCAAGAGCGACGTCTGCAGCAGCAGATCCAGCGTGCGCGACACCGCCCCTTCCGCCGAATTCTCGACCGGCACGACGCCGTACTGCGCCGCGCCCGCCTCGACGGCGCGGAACACTTCGTCGATCGACGGGCACGGCACGCCCTGAATCGAATGCCCGAAGTATTCGAACATCGCCTGTTCGCTATAGGTGCCGACCGGGCCGAGGAACGCAGCGCTGATCGTCTGTTCGAGCGCGCGGCTCGCGGCCATGATCTCGCGCCAGATCGACGCGATGTGCTCGTCGGCGAGCGGCCCGTCGCTCATTTCCTGCAGGCGCGCGATGACCTGCATCTCGCGCTCCGGACGAAACACGGGCGCATTGAAATGCTTCTTCACTTCGCCGACTTCGAGCGCGACGGAAGCGCGCTGATTCAGCAGCCCGATGAGTTGCGCGTCGAGCGCATCGATGCGCTCACGCAGCGGTTTGAGTCTTGAATTGAGATCGTCGTCCATGCGGTGCTTGATGTTTGAAGCCAGGTTTAAGCGCTTTCGCGCTCGAATTCCTTCATGTAATCGACGAGCGCTTTCACGCCCTCGATCGGCACCGCGTTGTAGATCGATGCCCGCATGCCGCCGACGGACTTGTGGCCCTTCAGTTGCAACAGCCCGCGCGCCTTCGCGCCGGCCAGGAAATCGGTGTTGCGCGATTCGTCGGCGAGGAAGAACGGCACGTTCATGCGCGAACGGTTCGGGCGCTCGACCTTGTTGACGTAGAAATCGCTCGAATCGATGGTGTCGTACAGCAGCTTCGCCTTTTCGACGTTGCGCGCTTCGATCGCCGTGAGGCCGCCCTGCTTCTTCAGCCACTTGAACACGAGACCGGCGATGTAGATCGCATACGTGGGCGGCGTGTTGTACATCGAGTTGTTCTCGGCGACGGTCTTCCACTCGAACGCCGAAGGACAGATGGACAGCGCGCGGTCGAGCAGGTCTTCGCGCACGATCACGACGGTCACGCCCGCCATGCCGATGTTCTTCTGCGCGCCGCCGAAGAGCACGCCGAACTTCGCGATGTCCATCGGGCGCGAGAGGATGTGCGAGGACGCGTCGGCGACGAGCGGGATGTCGCCCAGATCGGGAATCTCGAAGGCTTCGACGCCGTCGATGGTTTCGTTGCTGCACAGATGCACGTAGGCCGGATCGTCCGACAGCTTCCATTCGCTGAAAGCCGGCACGCGCGTGAAGCCTTCTTCGGTCTTGCCGCTCGCCGCGAGATGCGGCGTGCCGTACTTCTGCGCTTCCTTGAACGATTTCGTCGACCATGAACCGGTGACGACGAAGTCGGCGGTTTGCCGCTTGCCAAGCAGATTCATCGGCACGATGGCGTTTTCGCCGATGCCGCCGCCCTGCAGAAACAGAATGCGATGCGACGCCGGCACGTCCAACAGTTCACGCAGATCGGTGAGCGCGGCCTCGTGGATCGACATGAACTCCGCGCCGCGGTGACTCATTTCCATCACGCTCATGCCGCTGCCTTGCCAGTCGAGCATTTCATCGGCTGCCTGCTTCAGGACTTCTTCTGGCATGGCGGCTGGGCCGGCGGAGAAATTGAACACGCGCATCTGGAGATCCCGGAAATCCGATTCGGCAGGCGCGAATTGCGCGGCAAATGCAGCGAAGACCGCGCAATCACCGTTTTCGCGCCCGAAAAAGAAATGGCTGCTTGCGCTCGCGCGCAAACAGCCATTATCGCACTGTCCTGAAAACCCGCCAATGCACGGGGCGGTGAGCCCCGCCGGCGGATTCCCGTCAGGCCGACGTCATCGAGCTTACTTGGCGCTCGGCTTGACGCTCGCCACTTCCTGATCGGCTTGCGTGCGCGTTGCCTTGATGGCTTGCGGCATGTACTTCTGCATCAGGCCATTCACGACGTCGCGGCCAACCTGGTCCTGAACCTGGATGAACTTGCGGCCAGTCGTGCTCTTGTAGAAGTTGGTCAGATCCTTGATCTCGTCCGTCGAGTAGTACTTCGCGTATGCGTCGTACTGAGCTTGCATCGCGTCCTTGCGGAAGGCGTCGGTGGCGAAAACCTGGCCGGCGGAGTCGACCAGCTTCGGCACTGCGTTCTTCTGCAGCGTCGGAACGGCGGCTTGCTTCTGCTTGTCGTTCATCGTCTTGTTCTCGGACAGCGCGTCCGAGAGGATCGCCGGCACGAGTTGCTTCGATTGCATCTGCGCGCTGTTACCGATCGCACCGACCAGCTTCTGCGCGTCGATCGCGTCGAGCAGGTCCTTGATCGCGGCTTGCTTGGCCGGATCAACCGGTGCTGCTGCGGCTGCCGGTGCGGCCGTTTGCGCGGGCGCCTGATTCTGAAGCGACTGAGCCATCGCGAAGGTCGGCACGAAAGCGGCCAGCAACATCCACTGCTTGAAACGTCCTTGCATTATTACTCCCTGTAAAAAATATCCAGTTCAGCACTGGCGACGAGCGTTGCCTGTCGTTTCGACGCCGGCAACCCGCTCATGTCACGTCGCGCAGCTTAACCAATCCAAGCTTTCAAAAGCGATAACGAGAGCGTTGAGACACAAAAAATATCAGGCGTTTTCTTCGCCTTCACCATTTTCCGCGTCGCCCGGTTTCGCTGCAGAATCTTCCGAACCGGCGTCTGCCTCGAGTTCGGCCTCGGCTTCCGCGATATGCTGCAGTCCCGACAACTTCGTTCCCTCGTCAAGGCTGATGAGTGTAACACCTTGAGTTGCACGGCCCATTTCGCGGATTTCCGAAACTCGCGTGCGAATAAGCACGCCCGCAGTCGTGATCAGCATGATCTCGCTCTCCGGCTCGACGAGCGTCGCCGCGACGACGCGGCCGTTACGCTCCGACGTCTGGATCGCGATCATACCCTT
Source organism: Caballeronia sp. NCF2 (assembly GCF_023631205.1). NCBI lineage: Bacteria > Pseudomonadati > Pseudomonadota > Betaproteobacteria > Burkholderiales > Burkholderiaceae > Caballeronia > Caballeronia sp. NCF2. The sequence continues at coordinate 22,518 of NZ_JALQDN010000022.1, forward strand.
CGTGCCGCGGCCATGACGCGTGTACTCGTTGATCGGGGTGCGCTTGCCATAGCCGTTCTCGGTCGCCGTCAGCACCGACTGATTCTCGCCGCCCGCAACGAGCATCGCGATGACCTGCTGCCCGTCTTCGAGCTGCATGCCGCGCACGCCGCGCGCCTCGCGGCCCATCGCGCGCACGTCGTTCTCGTCGAAGCGCACGGCCTTGCCCGCGTCGGAGAACAGCATGACGTCGTGCTGGCCGTCGGTGATGGCGGCGCCGATGAGGTAATCGCCCTCGTCGAGACCCACCGCGATGATGCCCTTCTTCATCGGACGGCTGAACGCTTCGAGCGGCGTCTTCTTGACCGTGCCGAGCGCGGTCGTCATGAACACGTACTTGTCGACCGAGAATTCCTTGACCGGCAGGACGACGTTGATCTTCTCGCCATCCTGCAGCGGGAACATGTTGACGATCGGACGGCCGCGCGAGTTGCGCGAGCCCTGCGGCACTTCATAGACCTTGATCCAGTACACGCGGCCGCGATTCGAGAAGCACAACATGTGATCGTGCGTGTTCGCGATGAAGAGCGTGTCGATCCAGTCGTCTTCCTTCATCTGCGTCGCCTGCTTGCCGCGACCGCCGCGCTTCTGCGCGCGATATTCGGAAAGCGGCTGCGACTTCACATAACCGGAATGCGACATGGTGACGACCATGTCCGTCGGCGTGATGAGGTCTTCGGTGTTGAGCTCGGTCGCGTTCATCTCGATACGCGAACGGCGGTCGTCGCCGAACTCGGCGCGAATCTGGCCCAGCTCCTCGACGATGATCTGGCGAATCCGCTCCGGCCGCGCGAGGATGTCGAGCAGGTCGGCGATCTGCGCCATCACTTCGCGATACTCGCCGACGATCTTGTCCTGCTCCAGACCCGTCAGGCGCTGCAGACGCATCTGCAGAATTTCCTGCGCCTGAACGTCCGACAATTTATACAGACCGTCTTCCTGCAGGCCGTATGCCGGATTCAGCCCTTCCGGACGATACGCCGCGCGGCCGCCCGAAGCCTCGGTCTCGGTGCGCGTGAGCATTTCGCGCACGAGCGACGAATCCCACGGACGCGCCATCAGTTCCTGCTTCGCGATAGGCGGCGTCGGCGCGGCCTTGATGATCGCGATGAATTCGTCGATGTTAGCGAGCGCGACAGCGAGACCTTCGAGCACGTGCCCGCGATCGCGGGCCTTGCGCAGTTCGTATACAGTGCGCCGCGTCAGCACTTCCCGTCGATGCGACAGGAAGCACTCGAGCATCTCCTTCAGGTTGAGGAGCTTCGGCTGGCCGTCGACGAGCGCGACCAGGTTCATGCCGAACGTGTCCTGCAGCTGAGTCTGCTTGTACAGGTTGTTCAGAATGACTTCCGGCACTTCCCCGCGCTTCAGCTCGATCACGACGCGCATGCCCGACTTGTCGGATTCGTCGCGAATATCGGAAATGCCTTCCAGCTTCTTCTCGTTGACGAGTTCGGCGATGCGCTCGAGCAGCGTGCGCTTGTTCACCTGATACGGAATTTCGTCGACGATAATGGCCATGCGCTGGCCGCGGTCGATCTCTTCGAAGTGCGTGGCCGCGCGCATCACGACGCGCCCGCGCCCCGTGCGATAACCGTCGCGCACGCCCGCCACGCCGTAGATGATGCCGGCGGTCGGGAAGTCCGGCGCCGGCACGATCTCGATGAGTTCGTCGACGGTGGCCTCGGGCGTATTCAGCAGATGCAGGCAGGCGTCGACGATTTCGCGCAGGTTGTGCGGCGGAATGTTGGTCGCCATGCCGACCGCGATGCCGGCCGAGCCATTGATCAGCAGATTGGGAATGCGCGCCGGCAGAACGAGCGGCTCGTTTTCGCTGCCGTCGTAGTTCGGCCCGAAGTCGACCGTTTCCTTGTCGATGTCGGCCAGAAGCTCGTGGCCGATCTTCGCCATGCGGATTTCGGTGTAACGCATCGCCGCGGCGTTGTCGCCGTCGACCGAACCGAAGTTGCCCTGGCCATCGACCAGCATGTAGCGCAGCGAGAACGGCTGCGCCATCCGAACGATCGTCTCATAGACGGACGCGTCGCCGTGAGGATGGTACTTACCGATGACGTCACCGACGATACGCGCCGACTTCTTGTACGCGCGATTCCAGTCGTTGTTCAGCTCGTGCATCGAGTAGAGCGCCCGACGATGCACCGGCTTCAAGCCATCGCGTACATCGGGAAGCGCCCGCCCGACGATCACGCTCATCGCGTAATCGAGATACGAGCGGCGCATTTCCTCCTCGAGGGAGATTGGCAGAGTCTCTTTGGCGAATTGATCCATTATCCGTGTCTTGAACTATGCAGCGGCGACACGGCAGCGCGCGACGATTTCGCGAATCTCGCCCGTCAGCCGCACGACATGAGGCTGCCGCGGGGCGTAGCCGGCGTACGCTGCGCGCCCCATATGCGGCGCACGCCTCTGAGCGCTGCGTACGGTGCATATGCTGCGCATGTCATATTTATGCGTGCGAACGCAGCGCATCAGGAGATTCTACCATGCGCGACATTGGCGCCCTGACGACTGCTGTATACATACAGTGTGTTGCGCGCGTCCAGCCGGAATGCGCACACCGAGTTCGCATTGCGCAACGTCGTACCAATTACTTACAAAAACCGGGGAACGATTTCCGTCCTTTCGTCACTTCGGCGGGCTATCATGCCGCCTCGTCTTTTTGCTGATCGATAAAGTACCCGCGATAAAAACACGCAGGAAATGGCATTCAGGCACGCAATATGCGCGGATTTTGCGCCTTCTCCGGGCCTGACCGTCTCCTGTCCCCTTCTTGTTGCGCATGCACCACATAAGGTTGCGGGCGTGCAGCGTGCGGGGATATTTTTATCGTTGCAAGGGAACGATATGGCAAAATGCCAACGCACAAACTTAGACACTGCTCGAAGTCTATACAGCGCGTTTTGTTCCGTAGGGAATGTTATACTTCGAGCAATGTATGACTTGTCTTCGTCTACAGGCTCGCAGTAAACCTGCGGTAATCTCAATTTCGAGAGGAGAAATATGAATAAACTTTCAAAGCTCGCGTTCATTGCAGCTACCGCAGTTATGGCTGCATCGGCCTCGGCACAGTCGGTGCCGGCCTCGCGACAAGCCGTGAATGACAACTGGGTGAACGGTACGGGCGAGTATGTGTGGATGAACGGCACGAACGAACTGTGCTGGCGCGACGCATTCTGGACGCCGGCTACGGCAAACGCGAAGTGCGACGGCGCGCTGGTCGCGCAAGTTGCACCGCCGCCGACGCCGGTCGCTCCGCCGCCGCCTGCTATCACGACGCAGAAGATCACGTATCAAGCTGACGCCCTGTTCGACTTCGACAAGGCTGTTCTGAAGCCGGCTGGCAAGACGGCGCTTGACGACCTGGCATCGAAGATCGGCGCGCTGAACCTCGAAGTCGTGGTTGCAACGGGTTACACCGACCGCATCGGTTCGGACAAGTACAACGATCGTCTGTCGCTGCGCCGTGCGCAAGCTGTGAAGGCTTACCTGGTCAGCAAGGGCATCGAAGCCAACCGTATCTACACGGAAGGCAAGGGCAAGCGCGACCCGGTCACGAAGGGTAGCTGCCAACAGAAGAATCGCAAGCAACTCATCGCTTGCCTCGCACCGGATCGTCGCGTGGAAGTCGAAGTTGTCGGCACGACGCGTCAGCCGCAGCAGTAATAGCGAGCAGGATTGCCGCAGATCAAACCCCCGCCTCGGCGGGGGTTTTTTTATGCCCGAAGCATTTCGCGCATTCGTTTAATGGGCCGCCGATTCAGGTAGGCTTCGGCTATGGCGCGTTTTGCCCGCCCATTGCGTCGCCTATATACTCGGTCCTAATCGATTCACGACTCAAACAAGGCACTCCCGAACATGACCAACGTCGATCCCCACGAACTGCAGAAATTCAGCGAGCTCGCGCATCGCTGGTGGGACCCGAACGCCGAGTTCAAGCCGCTGCATGAACTGAACCCGGTTCGGCTCGACTGGATCGACGCGCACGCGCATCTAATGAGCAAACGCGTTCTCGACATCGGCTGCGGCGGCGGCATTTTGTCCGAGTCGATGGCCACGCGCGGCGCGAACGTCAAAGGCATCGACTTGTCGTCGAGCGCGCTCGGCGTCGCGGATCTGCACAGTCTCGAAAGCGGCGTCGAGGTCGCGTACGAAGAAATCTCGGCGGAAGCGCTCGCCGCGCGCGAACCGGGCTCATACGACGTCGTCACCTGCATGGAGATGCTCGAGCACGTTCCGAATCCCGCGGGCACCGTTGCCGCTTGCGCCGCGCTCGTGAAGCCGGGCGGCTGGGTCTTCTTCTCCACGTTGAACCGGAACGCGAAGGCGTATTTGTTCGCCGTCATCGGCGCGGAATACATCGCGCGCATGCTGCCGCGCGGCACGCACGATTACGCGCGCTTCATCAAACCGTCGGAGCTCGCCACGTTCGCGCGCGCCGCCTCGCTCTTGCCCGTCGATATCAAGGGCATCACGTATCGGCCGATCTCCAGGCACTTCGGCCTGTCGAACGACACGAGCATCAACTACATGATGGCTTGCCGCCGCGAAGCCTGACGCCATGACCAACGACGATCCCTTGTCTACGGGCACCATCGATACCACGCCCCTTCCGGAAGACACGAATCCCCTGCCCCAGCGCCTTGCCGAAGGCGATGGCCTCGGGCTGTGCCAGGCCGTGCTGTTCGACCTCGACGGCACGATCGCCGACACCGCGCCCGACCTCGTCGCCGCGGTGAACAAGATGCGGCACGATCGCGGCCTCGAAATGCGCCCGCTCGAAACGTTGCGGCCGTTCGCGTCGGGGGGCGCGCGCGGTCTGCTCGGCGGCGCGTTCGAGATCGGGCCGGAGCATCACGACTTCGCGTCGATGCGCGAGGAATTCCTCGCCAATTACGAAGCCGATTTGTGCATCGAGACGACGCTCTTTCCGGGCATCGCCGAGATACTCGATCAACTCGATGCGCGCGGCGTGCGCTGGGGCATCGTCACGAACAAGGTGACGCGGTTCGCCGCGCCGCTCGTGGCCTTGCTGGGACTCGACACGCGCGCGGGCTGCCTCGTCTGCGGCGACACGACGCCGCATTCGAAGCCGCATCCGGCACCGCTCCTGCACGCGGCCGAGCTGCTGGATGTGGCGCCGGAGCGCATCGTCTATGTCGGCGACGATTTGCGCGACGTGCAGGCCGGTTTCGCGGCTGGCATGATCACCGTGGCGGCAGCCTACGGCTATTGCGGCGACGATATTCCGCCGCGCCGCTGGCACGCCAATCACGTCGTCGATTCGCCTGAGGAGTTGCAGCATCTGCTGCGTGACATCGCCTGACTTGAAAGTCCCGCGATTCGCCTCATATGGCTTTTCGTGGGATAATTTCTCTTCCGCTTGGGGGCGACCTGGTTTCGACAGGGGTTGTGAAGCGGTCAGGGCATACCGAGGACCCGTCACCTCGTTAATCAATGGGAAAAACGTAACTGCAAACGACGATACGTTCGCACTGGCAGCCTAAGGGCTAGCCGTCCTCTCACTAATTCGCTGACGGGTTAGGGTAGCAATACCACGAGAGGTCATATACGTCAGATAAGCTTTGGTGGCGTCACGACGCCCGAGTCGAAAATCTAGTGAATCGCCGTAACGCAGCGTGTTCGTCCGCGTCGTTACGGTTAAATCAAATGACAGAACTAAGTATGTAGAACTGGTCGTAGAGCGCTTCTGGACGCGGGTTCGATTCCCGCCGCCTCCACCAAAACACCCCCGTGAAACCCGCGATCGCGCAAGCATCGCGGGTTTTTCTTTGGCCGCACGGCAGGCACAACGACAGACGAAAAAAAAGCCCCGCACGGGGGCGGGGCAAACATCCTTGAGAGACATAGCGAGGACAGAGACAACCATCGCTACGTCCGAGAGAATAGGCGGCCACGCGCTGCGTTCGTATCGGAGCGGTCCGAATGCTGTTGCTTTGTGTCAATGACCAACAGATCGGAAGCCGGTTTACTCAGAAAACTCCGATTCTCGCCGTCCGAGCCTCAGCCTATTCTGAAGCTGCACTTCGGAACGTCGGAGGTTTGCGGCGGGCCAGGTGTCATTCCAAGTACCTTGGCCTCGCTCCGTGCGAGGTCTTTTTTTGCCTTAGTTCGAACCGTCCTGCGGACACTTCAGATTGCAGCCGTTCGGATCGCCGTTATCGCCACGGCGGCGCATGGCCGATTTGCCCTGCTGATATTTCGCTGACGGCGCCGACGCCGCGAACTGCATCTGCGGATGCTCGTTCAAACGGAATTGGTCCTGCAGCACGCCGCCCGGCACGCCCGGCGAGTTCTGGGCAAAGGCGACGGGAACCATATAGATCGCGCCAGCGACGAGCGCGGCGGAAGAACAAGCAAGCAACGAGAGTTTCATGGCAGTGAAGTCGACAGCAAAGCGTTAGGTTAGCTCAATTCGCCGTCGATGGCAGTTTTGCGTCCGCCCCGCTCTTTTACAGCATGTTTCCGTTTCAGCCGTGCAGGCCTTCGTCGACATCGACGAGCAAGCCGCAGTGCGCCGGATCGTAGCCCTCCAGATGAGCGACGCTCTCCGTGAAGCCGTCGCTGCGCAAAATACGCAGCACCGACGCAAGCTGCGCCTCGTCGAGCCGGGCGCGCTCGCACGCGAAGAAGTAATCCTCGTCGATGATCGGGATGAAATCGAGCGCGAAATGATGAGCGGCGGGCTGCACGCCGAAGCCGAGATCGGCCATGCCGCTCGCGACGAACGCGGCGATCGCCGAATGCGTGAGCTCGGTGGTCGCGTAGCCGTTGATTTGATCGGGATCGACGCCCACGCTACGCAACGACAGATCGAGCAGCATGCGCGTGCCCGAACCCGGCTGACGATTGACGAAGCGCACGTCGCCGCGCGCGAGATCGCGCAAGCCGGAAATCTGCTTCGGATTGCCCTTCGGCAGAAACAGCCCTTGAGTGCGGCGTGTGAGCCGGATGAGCTGATGCCTGTTCCGGTCCAGAAACGGCCGATAAATGTCCGCGCAAGTGGAACGGAATTCGCCGATCGGCAAGTGAAAGCCCGCCAGTTCGCACTCGCCGCGCGCGAGGGCGCTCACCGCTTCGGCGCTCTCGCGATATTTGATGTCGACCGGCACGCGTTGATCGCCCAGCGCGCGCACGAGCGCCGCGACCGCGTAACCGTGCGACGCGTGAATCCGCACCTGGCTGACGCCGCCCGCGAGACGCCGGTTCAGCTCGATGGCCACATCGTTCGCCACCGCCTGCAACGGCGTTTCGAGCCGCTCGCCGCACACGCGCTGCGCGCGCAACACCGATTCGCCCAGTTCGGACAGCACCGAGCCGCGACCGCGCGATTTGGTGATGAGCGCACCGCCCAGCCGCGCTTCGATTTCGCGCAACAAACCCCACGCGTGACGATAGGACAAACCCTTAGCGCTCGCGGCGTTCGCGATGCTGCCCGTCTGCGCGACGAGCTTCAAAAGCGGCACAACCGCGCTGAGACTGGTTTCCCGGCCATCCGCGTCGCGCAGGATCAGCTCCGCGCGGCATTCGACGTCCACCATATGCACTCCCCCTTCCTATTGCCAAGATATATCACGACGCCTATTGTTCTTTTACAGGCTCGGCACCCGTAATTATATCCGTCCAAATATGTACCAACAAAACATATGCCGAGTGTTGGAGGAGCCCCATGACACATCCGCAGCTTTCCGCCGCTGCATCCGCTGAAATCGTGCGTCGCCACGCAGTACAAGGCGCGACGTTGATGACCATTCTTCACGCCATCCAGGACGAAGTCGGCTATGTGCCGGAGACGGCGATCGCGCCGCTCGCACAAACGCTGTCGCTGTCGCGCGCAGAAGTTCATGGCGTCGTCACGTATTACCATCACTTCCGGTCCGCCCCGCCCGCGCGCGTGACCGTGCAGCTTTGCCGCGCGGAAGCGTGCCGCAGCATGGGCACGGAAGCGCTGAAGGATCACATCGAAGGACACACGGGTTGCCGCTTCGACAGCGGCCATGCCGAAGAGACCGAGCTCGAATCCGTGTTCTGCCTCGGTCAATGCGCGCTCTCCCCGGCGATGACGATCAACGGCGAACTGCACGCGCGCGTGACGCCGGCGAAGTTCGACCGCCTGTATGCAGCGGCGCAGACGAAAGTCGCGGAGGTGACGGCATGACCCGCATCTATGTACCGATCGATTCCGCCGCGCTCGCGCTGGGCGCGGACGCCGTCGCGCAAGCCATCGCGAGCGAAGCGCTGAAGCGCGGCCTCGACGTCCAACTCGTGCGCAACGGCTCGCGCGGCCTCTTCTATCTTGAACCGCTCGTCGAGGTCGAGACGCCGGACGGGCGCATCGGCTATTCGAACGTCGACGTGGAAGACGTCGCCTCGCTCTTCGATGCGGGCTTCCACGAAGGCAGCGCGCATGAAAAGAACGTCGGCATCGTCGATGAGATTCCGTATCTGAAGAACCAGCAGCGTCTGACGTTCGCGCGCATCGGGATTACCGATCCGTTGTCGATCGACGATTACGTCGCGCTCGGCGGACTCCATGGCCTGCGCAACGTGCTCGACATGAACGGCGACGCCGTCTGCGCAGCGCTGCTCGATTCCGGCCTGCGCGGACGCGGCGGCGCGGCGTTTCCGGCGGGCATCAAATGGAAGACCGTGCGCGGCGCGCTGGCGGACCAGAAATACATCGTCTGCAATGCCGACGAAGGCGACTCCGGCACGTTCTCCGACCGCCTCGTCATGGAAAGCGATCCGTACATGCTGATCGAAGGCATGATCATCGCGGGCGTGGCGGTCGGCGCGACCAAGGGCTACATCTATGTGCGCAGCGAGTATCCGCATTCGATCGCGACGCTGAACCGTGCGATCGACAAGGCGCGCGACGCGGGCTGGCTCGGCGCGAGCGTGCTCGGCACGTCGCACGAGTTCGAGCTGTATGTCGCAAAGGGCGCGGGCGCGTACGTGTGCGGCGAGGAAACGGCGCTGCTCGAATCGCTCGAAGGCAAGCGCGGCATCGTGCGCGCGAAGCCGCCGGTGCCCGCGCTCACGGGTCTGTACGGCAAGCCGACGGTCATCAACAACGTCATCACGCTCGCGACGGTGCCGATCATCTTCGCGAAGGGCGCGGCCTTCTATCGCGACTTCGGCATGGGCCGTTCGCGCGGCACGCTGCCCTTCCAGATCGCCGGCAACGTGAAGCAAGGCGGACTCGTCGAACTCGCGTTCGGCGTGACGCTGCGCGAGCTGATCTATACCTACGGCGACGGCACCGCGAGCGGACGTCCCGCGCGCGCGGTGCAAGTCGGCGGTCCGCTCGGCACGTATCTGCCGGAAAGCCAGTGGGATATTCCGCTCGATTACGAGGAGTACGCGAAGGTCGGCGCGGTGGTCGGCCACGGCGGGCTCGTCGTTCACGACGACACATCGAACCTTGCCGAGCTCGCGCAATACGCGATGCACTTCTGCGCGCTCGAATCGTGCGGCAAGTGCACGCCGTGCCGCATCGGCTCGACGCGCGGCGAGGAAGTCATCGCGAAGATTCGCGAGGGCGATACGTCGGTGAAGCAGATCACGCTCTTGCGCGAACTGTGCGACACGATGGTGTCCGGCTCGCTCTGCGCGATGGGCGGCATGACGCCGTTTCCGGTGATGTCCGCGCTCGATCACTTCCCCGAAGATTTCGGCTTGCCCCGCACGCCCGCGCAGAAGGCGGCGTAAAGAAAAGGAGACAAACATGTCCAACACCATCAACGGCTGCGGCTCCGGCAACTGCGCGTGCAAGAGCGCGGCATCGGTGCAGCGCCGCGATCCGTTCGACGAAAGCGACTACGGCACGCCGCTGCGTCATGCGGATGTCGACGTGACGCTGGAAATCGACGGCGAAAGCGTCACGGTTCCGGCCGGCACGTCCGTGATGCGCGCCGCGATCGAAGCCGGCGTCAACGTGCCGAAGCTCTGCGCCACCGATTCGCTCGAACCGTGGGGTTCGTGCCGCCTGTGCCTCGTCGAGATTGAAGGCAAGCGCGGCTATCCGGCATCGTGCACGACGCCCGTCGAAGCGGGCATGAAAGTACGCACGCAAAGCGACAAGCTGCAATCGCTGCGCAAGAACGTGATGGAGCTCTATATCTCCGATCACCCGCTCGACTGCCTCACCTGTCCCGCCAACGGCGATTGCGAGTTGCAGGACATGGCGGGCGTCGTCGGCTTGCGCGAAGTGCGCTATGGCTACGAAGGCGCAAACCATCTGAAGGACAAGAAGGACGAGTCGAACCCGTACTTCACCTACGATCCGTCGAAGTGCATCGTCTGCAATCGATGCGTGCGCGCGTGCGAGGAAACGCAAGGCACGTTCGCGTTGACCATCGCAGGACGCGGCTTCGAATCGCGCGTCGCCGCGAGCGAAAACGTGCCGTTCATGGAAAGCGAATGCGTGTCGTGCGGCGCGTGTGTCGCCGCGTGCCCGACCGCGACGCTGCAGGAAAAGAGCGTCATCATGCTCGGCCAGGCGGAGCATTCCGCCATCACGACGTGCGCGTATTGCGGCGTCGGCTGCTCGCTCAAGGCGGAGATGAAGGGCAACACCGTCGTGCGCATGACGCCGAACAAGAACGGCCAGGCGAACGAAGGCCACGCGTGCGTGAAAGGCCGCTTCGCATGGGGTTACGCGACGCACAAGGACCGCATCAAGAAGCCGATGATCCGCGCGAAGATCACCGATCCGTGGCGCGAAGTGTCGTGGGACGAAGCGCTCAACTATGCGGCGAGCGAGTTCCGCCGCATTCAGGACAAGTACGGACGCGATTCGATCGGCGGCATCACGTCGTCGCGCTGCACGAACGAAGAGACGTATCTCGTGCAGAAGCTCGTGCGGGCGGCGTTCGGCAACAACAACGTCGATACCTGCGCGCGCGTCTGCCATTCGCCGACCGGTTACGGCCTCAAGACGACGCTCGGCGAATCGGCGGGCACGCAGACGTTCGCATCGGTGGAACAGTCGGATGTGATCATCGTGATCGGCGCGAATCCGACCGACGGCCATCCCGTCTTCGGCTCGCGGCTGAAGCGCCGCGTGCGTGAAGGCGCGAAGCTGATCGTGATCGATCCGCGCCGCATCGATATCGTCGATACGCCGCACGTCAAGGCGCAGTATCACCTGCAATTGCGCCCCGGCACGAACGTCGCGATGGTCAATTCGCTCGCGCACGTGATCGTCACGGAAGGCTTGCTGAAGGACGATTTCATCGCCGAGCGCTGCGAGGAGCGCGCGTTCGGCCAATGGCGCGATTTCGTCGCGACGGAAGAGAACTCGCCCGAAGCGATGGAAAGCGTCACCGGCGTGCCCGCGAAACTGGTGCGCGAAGCCGCGCGCGTGTACGCGACGGGCGGCAACGGCGCGATCTATTACGGCCTCGGCGTCACGGAGCACGCGCAAGGCTCGACGACGGTCATGGGCATCGCGAACCTCGCGATGGCGACCGGCAATGTCGGCCGTGAAGGCGTCGGCGTGAATCCGCTGCGCGGCCAGAACAACGTGCAGGGCTCGTGCGACATGGGCTCGTTCCCGCACGAGCTGCCGGGCTATCGGCATATCGGCGATGCTGCGACGCGCTCGCTCTTCGAAGAAGCGTGGGATGTGAAGCTGCAGCCGGAACCCGGCCTGCGCATTCCGAACATGTTCGATGCCGCGATGCACGGCACCTTCATGGGCCTTTATTGCCAGGGCGAGGACATCGTTCAGTCGGATCCGAACACGCAGCACGTCGCCGATGCGCTGTCGTCGATGGAATGCATCGTCGTGCAGGACATCTTCCTGAACGAGACGGCGAAGTACGCGCACGTGCTCTTGCCCGGTTCGACCTTCCTCGAAAAGGACGGCACCTTCACCAACGCCGAGCGCCGCATCTCGCGCGTGCGCAAGGTGATGCCGCCGCTCGCGGGCTTCTCCGACTGGGAAGTGACGATCAAGCTTTCGCGCGCGCTCGGCTACGAGATGAACTACGCGAACCCGTCCGAGATCATGGACGAGATCGCGCGTCTCACGCCGACGTTCCACGGTGTCTCGTACGAACGTCTCGACGAGCTCGGCAGCATCCAGTGGCCGTGCAACGAGCGCGCGCCGGACGGCACGCCGACCATGCACATCGACGAATTCGTGCGCGGCAAGGGACGCTTCGTCATTACGAAGTTCGTCGCGACGCCGGAAAAGGTCACGCGCAAATATCCGCTGCTGCTCACGACGGGGCGCATCCTGTCGCAATACAACGTGGGCGCGCAGACGCGTCGTACCGAAAACTCGCAATGGCACGACGAGGATCGCCTGGAGATCCATCCGGTCGACGCGGAAGATCGCGGCATCAAGATGGACGACTGGGTCGGCATCGAGTCGCGCGCGGGGCAGACCGTGTTGCGCGCGAAGCTCTCGGAGCGCATGCAGCCGGGCGTCGTCTATACGACGTTCCACTTCCCCGAGTCGGGCGCGAACGTCATCACGACGGATTCTTCCGACTGGGCGACGAACTGTCCGGAGTACAAGGTGACGGCGGTGCAGGTGATGCCGGTCGAGCAGCCGTCGCAATGGCAGAAGGAGTATTCGCGCTTCAACACGCAGCAGCTCGAACTGCTCAACCTCGCCACGACTTCTTCAGGAAAATAAGCAATGGATGTCGATAACCTGATCGAGATGGCGAACCGCATCGGCGAATTCTTCGATTCGATGCCGGACCGCCCCGAAGCCGTCGATAGCGTCGCGGACCACATCCGCCGGTTCTGGGAGCCGCGCATGCGGCTCGCGATTCTCGCCGCGCTCGACAATCCGGAAGCGAGCGCGACGATGGAGCCGATCGTGCGCGAGGCGCTCAGTCTGCATCGAATAGATCTGACGCCGAAAGCTGCGACCGCCTGAAACTCCTCGAAGCCCTGCACCGCAGGGCTTTTTCAATCCTCCCGATACTCGCGTTGCGGCTGCCGCTCGATGTTCGTCTCCTGCGCGCCGAACCACGTTTCGCAGTGACGCAAGAGCGCGTGCACATCCGACGGCGCCCGCCCGCGCGCCGCGATATAGCCATCGGGACGCACGAGATAGAACGCGGGGCGCGTGCGGCCATAGTTGTCGGTGAGCGAGTTCGCGCCGTCGCCTTGCGTATCGGTGATGCGCCACACGCGCACCGCGTTCGGCAGGATCGCTTCGACGGACTGCGCGAGGCCGTCGAGATCGGGATCGCGCATCGCGTGGGCGACGGTGATCGTCGCGGGCGCGAGGGCGATATCGTCCTCGCCCGACGGATTCACCAGCAGAAACAGCGAGAAGCAGCCGGGATCGTGCAGATCGTAAAGACAGCCGACGCCCGGCAAACGCCCGAGCGGCCCGTCGACGACATGCACACGCGCATCGGGCGCGCGCTCGCCCGCGCGCGGACCGCCGTCGAGCAGACGCTCCAGCGTGAGCGGACTCTTGCGATAGTTGATCGACAGCTCGCTGACCGTGCGCCGCATCGCGTCGCGCAACGGACCGATCGCGGCGAGCGCGGGCATCACGTGATCGCGCATCAGCTTCATCGGGCCATGCTCGGCGCCGGCCATCTGCGTGAGCATGCTCGATTGCCGCAGCACGTCGCGCTCGATCGGATGCCGCTCCATGTGATAAGTGTCGAGCAGCCGCTCGGGCGCGTTGCCCGCGAGCATGCGAGCGATCTTCCAGCCGAGATTGAACGCTTCCTGAATGCCGGTGTTCATGCCCTGCGCGCCGGCGGGACTATGCACGTGCGCCGAATCGCCGGCCAGGAACACGCGCTCCACGCGAAGCTTGTCGACCATGCGGCTATTCAGATGAAAGTACGACGACCACGTCATGTTCGACAGCGCGATCTTGTGATGCACGCGCCGCTCGACGAGCGCGCGGCATTCGTCGAGCGTCGGGCCGGCTTTCGCGCCGGCCGCGTTGACCGCGCTTGCGGCAGGCGCGGGCAGATCGGCGATCAGGCGCGCGCGGTCGCCGCCCATCGGAAAGAGCGCGGCCAAGCCTTCGCCCGAAGCGAAGATGTGAAATTCGTCGTCGGGCCAGTCGGAGTCCGCATCGAGATCGGCGAGCAGGTACGTTTGATCGAACGTCTTGCCGTCGAAACCGATGCCGAGCCGATGCCGCACGAAACTGTGCGCGCCGTCCGCGGCGATCAGATACGAAGGCCGCAGCAGCTCGTCGCGCCCGTTCGGATGGCGCAGCGTCGCGTGCAGACCGGCGGAGCCTTGCGACACATCGACCACTTCGACACCGCGCTCGATATCGACGCGACAGCCCGCCAGATGCTCGGCGAGCAGACGTTCGGTCTGCGACTGTTCGAGAAAGAGCAGATACGGATAACGCGTCTGCAGCGGATCGAAATCGAGGCGCGCGAGGCGCTGGCCGTTGGAATAGAGATTCGCGACGCGCGCGCGATGGCCGAGCTCGAGAAACGGCTTGACGACGCGATGCTGTTCGAAGAGTTCGAGCGTGCGCGCCTGAATGCCGATCGCGCGTGAATGCGACGACGGCTCGCGCGCGCGGTCGACGAGCCTCACCGGAATGTGCGCGCGCGCGAGACTCATCGCGGCGGCGAGGCCCGTCGGACCGGCGCCGACGATGAGAACGGGCGCCACGTCCAGCTTGTCGTTCGGATTCAGCTTTGGCGCGAACATGCAGTCGGTCCTCCCTGAAACGTCACGCGCTCTAGTGTACGCCCGCGAACCGCTCGCTCAGTGGGCGTGGCCGCGCTCGCTGAGCACGCACGCCTGGCATGCCTCGCCGAACTCGACCTGCACGGTCGCGTGATGCATCGAATATTCGCTGCGCAAGGTCGTGACGACGTCCTGCACGAACGCATCGCCGGGATGGCCTTGCGGCATCACGAGATGCACGGTGAGCGCGTTTTCGGTCGTCGAGAGCGCCCAGACGTGCAGGTCGTGGACGTCGCGCACGCCGGGAAGCCCGGTCAGATATCGCTCGATGCGCGACATGTCGACCGAAGGCGGAACGGCGGCCATCGCGAGGCGCATCGCGTCGCGCCCGAGTCCCCAGGTGCCGTAGACGATCACCGACACGACGATCAGGCTCATCAGCGGATCGAGCCAGCTCGCGCCCGTGAACAGGATGATGAGGCCGCTCACCGCGACGGCGGCGGAGATCGCGGCATCGGCGGCCATGTGCAGGAACGCACCGCGCACGTTGAGGTCTTCCTTGCTGCCGTGCATGAAGAGCCACGCGGAAAAGCCGTTCACGACCATGCCGAGCGTCGCGACGATGAACACGTCGAGGCCCGCGACGGGCGCCGGGTCGAAGAGACGCTCGATCGCTTCGAGGACGATCGCGCCGCACGCGAACAGCAGGAGCGCGGCGTTGGCGAGCGACGCCAGAATCGACGAGCTGCCGAGACCGAACGTATAGCGCGCGTTCGGCCGGCGCTTGCCGAGCCACACGGCGCCCCACGCGAGCAGCAGGCCGAGCACATCGGAGAGATTGTGGCCGGCGTCGGCGAGCAGCGCGGTCGAATGCGCGAGAAAGCCGTAGATGGCCTGCACGATCACGATCAGCAGATTCAGGCCGACCGCGAGCGCGAACGTGCGGCCCTGCCCTTCCTGCGGCGCGTGATGATGGTGATGTCCATGTCCGCCGTGCCTGTGCCCGTGCGCGTGCCCGTGCTCGTGCTCGTGCCCGTCGTGATGCTCGTGTTTGTCGTGCTGATGCGTGCTCATCGGCGTGCTCGTTGTTCGGTGAGTGTCATTCGATGTCCGCGGCATCGGCCTGCGGCTCCGCGATGTGCTCTCGCAACTCGGCGAGCATCGTGCTGATATGGCGATCCGCCGCCACGTAGAAAACCTGCTTGCCCTGGCGTTCGGCCCGCACGATTCGCGCCGCGCGCAAGAGCCGCAGATGATGGCTCACCAGCGACGCGGACAACCCGAGCAACTCCGCGATCGCCCCCACCGCGCGCTTGCGTTCGACGCATGCGAGCACGATGCGCAGGCGCGTCGGGTCGCCGAGCAGACGGAACAGATCGGCGAGCGGCACGACGCGGTCATCGGAAGTGATCGGGACGGCGGCGGAAGAATCGGAAACCGGATCGGAAGCCACGGACATCGTCAACATATGAATAGATGTTCATATGTTAAGTGCCATCGCCGCAACAAGTCAACGTCGCTTTGGCGGGGCGCTGTCCCCGGTGTGGGAAAATGCGAGGTTTGCTTTTCCGGGACAGCAGTTTCCCCGTCATGGACACCGTATTCGCCCGCGGTTTCGCGGCCCATCGCGACGGTCGCCTGACCGACGCGGAGCGCGACTATCAGGCCGCGCTCGCCGCCGAACCCCATCATGTCGACGCCTTGCACTATCTCGGCGTGCTGCGCCATCAACAGGGCCAGCACGCGGAAGCGGCCGAGCTCGTGCGCCGCGCGGTCGACCTGCGCCCGACCGATGCCGGCCTGCAGCTCAATCTCGGCAACGCGCTGAAGGCGCTCGGCCGTCTCGACGACGCGATCGAGCGCTTTCGCAACGCGCTCACGCTCGCGCCGGGCTTTCCGCTCGCGCAGTACAACCTCGGCAACGCCTACACGGCGGCCGGCCGTCACGAAGACGCCGCCGACGCGTTCGAAAAGGCGCTGCGCCTGCAGCCGAACGACGCCGCCGCGTGGAACAACTTCGGCAACTCGCTTTCCGCGCTGCAGCGCTTCAAAGACGCCGCGCAGGCGTTCAGGCGCGCGCTCGCGCTGCGTCCCCGTCATGCCGGCGCGCACAACAATCTCGGCATGGCGTTGAACGCGCTCGGCGATACCCTCGGCGCGATCGCGCACTTTCGCGCCGCGCTCGACGCCGAGCCGAACTACGTCGCCGCGCACTTCAATCTCGGCAATCTCCTCGAAACGCACGGCCATCCGGAAGACGCGCTGCCAGCGCTGCAGAAAGCCGTCGCCTTGCATCCGCATTTCGCGCCGGGCTATTTCGGGCTTGGTCACGCGCTCGCGAAGCTGGGCCGTCACGATGACGCCATCGCGCACTTCGAGCGCGCGGTCGGGCTCGATCCGAAATACGGCGTCGCCTGGCTGTGCCTCGGCAACGCGCGGCTTGCGCTCGGCGCGCATCAGGCGGCGCTGCGCGCATTCGACGAAGCGTTGCGCATCGATCCTTCGATGCCCGCCGCGCATCTGAACCGGGCGCTGGCCCTGCTCGCCATCGGCGATTACGCGCGCGGTCTCGCCGGTTACGAGTGGCGTCTGCAGACGCCCGGCAGCGAGCCGCCGCCGCGCCTGCCACGCTGGAACGGCGAACCGATGCCGGGCCGCACGCTGCTCGTGCGCGCCGAGCAGGGCTTTGGCGACACCTTGCAGTTCGCGCGTTTCGTGCCGTTCGCGGCGAAGCTCGCCGGCAAGCTGGTGCTCGAAGTGCAGCCCGCGCTCGTGCCGCTGCTCGCGCCTGCCGCGCATGCCGCGCGCGTCGAACTGAAGAGCAAGTCAGATGGCGTCCCGGTGCACGCCGACGCGTTCTGTCCGCTGTTAAGCCTGCCGCTCGCGCTCGGCATGACCGCGCTCGACGCGATTCCGGCGCGCGCGCCCTATCTCGTCGTGCCCGCCGAATACCGGCGCAAGTGGCGCGGCTCGATCGGTGGCCAGCACAAGCGCAAGATCGGCATCGCCTGGTCCGGACGGATGCAGCCGGGCGAAACGCGCTCGATCCCTGTCGCCGAGCTCGCGCCGCTGTTCGCGCTCGAAGGCATCGACTGGGTCGTGCTGCAGCCGTTCGTCACGGGCCGCGAGCGTGACTTGCTGGGCGCGCATCCGAACGCGGCATCGATTCATCTGCTGGAAAACCGGCTCGAAAACTTCGCCGATACGGGCGCGATCGTCGATCGGCTCGACGCCGTCGTCTCCGTCGATACGTCCGTCGCGCACCTCGCGGGCGCGCTCGGCAAGCCGCTCTGGGTAATGCTGCCGTTCGCCGCCGACTGGCGCTGGGGCATCGGCAGCGCCGAATGCGCGTGGTATCCGGGCGCGCGGCTCGTGCGTCAGCGCGCGCCGGGGCAATGGCGCGAAGTCATCGACGACACCGCGGCGGCGCTGGCGGCGCTTCCCGCATAAAAAATCCCCGCTTCATCGGCGGGGATTTTTTTCGACTGTTCAGCCGGATCACGCCGTCTTGTACTGATTGCGCGCCTCGGGCGACCGATACAGCACGAGCGTCGCGATCAGGCCGCACACCGCGGCAAGTCCCATCCACAGTCCGGGCGCGGCCTTGTTGCCGGTCGCGTGGATCAGATACGTCGAGATCGCGGGCGTGAAACCGCCGATGGTCGTCGCGAGGCTATAGGCCATCGAGAAGCCGGTCGTGCGTACATCGACGGGCATTACTTCGGTCAGCGCCACCACCATCGCGCCGTTGTAGCTGCCGTACAGGAACGAGAGCCACAGTTCGCACATCAGCAGACGCACGAACGACGGCTCCGCGACGAGCCATTGCACGACCGGATACGACGTCAGAATGGTGAGAATCGTAAAGACGAGCAGCACCGGGCGGCGGCCGACGCGATCCGAGACCGCGCCCATCAGCGGCAGCCAGACGAGATTCGAGATGCCGACGCATACGGTCACGACGAGCGCATCGATCGCGGAGAGCTTCAG
Organism: Caballeronia sp. NCF2; assembly: GCF_023631205.1. NCBI lineage: Bacteria > Pseudomonadati > Pseudomonadota > Betaproteobacteria > Burkholderiales > Burkholderiaceae > Caballeronia > Caballeronia sp. NCF2. Next base: position 41,232 of record NZ_JALQDN010000022.1, read on the forward strand.
CACTTCCTTGCCGAAGGTCGGCGTGTACGCGGTGATCATGTAGAACGACACCGTCGTCATGATGACCATGCCCATGCCGGCCAGCACGATGCCCCAGTTCTGCCCGATCGAGCGCGCGATCTCGCCCATGCTCGGACGATGCTTCCGCGCGAGGAACTCGTCTGTTTCACGCAGCGAGCGCCGCACGATGAAGAGAAACGGCACGATCAGGCAGCCGATCAAAAACGGCACGCGCCAGCCCCACGCGGTCATCTGGTCGGGCGGAAGGAGCCGGTTCATGATGACGCCGATCAGGGCGGCGAACACGACGGCGACCTGCTGGCTGCCCGACTGCCACGAACAATAGAAGCCCTTGTTGCCCTTGGTCGCGATTTCGGACAGATACACGGAGACGCCGCCCAGCTCCACGCCGGCCGAGAATCCTTGCAGCAGCCGCCCGCCTAGTACGATGACCGGCGCGAGCGCACCGATGGTCGCGTAGCCCGGCACGAGCGCGACGCACGCGGTCCCGACGGCCATTAGCCCGAGCGTGAGGATCAGGCCTTTGCGCCGGCCGTGATGATCGATGTAGGCGCCGAGCACGATGGCGCCGACCGGCCGCATCAGAAAGCCCGCGCCGAAGACGGACAGCGCGAGCATCAGCGAGGCGAATTCGTTGCCGCTCGGAAAATAGGTTTTGGCGATCGCCGAGGCGTAATAGCCGTAGACCATGAAGTCATACATTTCAAGGAAGTTTCCGCTGACGACGCGAAACACCGTCTTGAACTTCGACTCGTTGGCGGGTGCTACGTGGGCTGTGGACATGAATTTCTCGAAAGAGCTGTGGGCGCACTCAGTTTTGGTTTCGGCGTGGCCTCAAGACCGTACACGGTCGCCGTGCTCGGCCGGCCGCCACGACGGGACGACTTGTGCCATCTTTTGTAAGTGCAACGTCGACAATCTTAACGCCGCGCCGCTCGCGACTGTACACAACTTCGCGCAATATCGCCGAAATAAAGCTTAAAATACGATTACGTATGCCTAACTTTTAACTGACAGCACCTCAAAAGATGAACGCGAATATCAGGCTACGCACGGCGACCGCCGAAGACACCGCCCTCATCGCCTCGATGCACGCGTCGAGTTGGGCGTCGGCGTATCGGGGCATCCTGCCGGACGAGTATCTCGATCGCGATCTGAGCGCGGAGCGCGCCGAACACTGGATCGCACGCATGAAGGATGTCGCGGCCGGCGCGGCGACCGTGTTCATCGCGGAGCACGAGGGCGAGCCGGTCGGCTTCATCTGTCTCGTCGAGCCGGATGCGGCGGGCAGCGTGCTCGTCGACAATCTGCACGCGCTGCCGGGACATCGCGGCCTCGGCACCGGCACCGCGATGCTCGAGGAAGCGGCGCGCTGGGCACGCGCGCGCGGGGCGCGGGAACTGTATCTTTCCGTGCTCGAACAGAACGCCGTGGCGATCGGCTTTTACGAATCGCGCGGCTGGCAACTCGCGGCGCGCGAAGCGGATCACATGGCGGGCGTCGCGCTTTTCTCTCTTCGATACGTGTATCCGCTCGACTGAGCACACGAGGATCGGCTCGGTCAATAAGCATTCCTGTCAAAAATCGACAATAGGAATCTTCTGGTCGTCGGGGACGTGACCGTTTCGTATGATCGCGGGTCGAAATTTCGGCGATTCTCGCGTCGAACCCGCGGTGCTGTCTCCATACACCACGATGGTCCGGGTGAGTTGTCGCGTTGCCCACGCCCGGGCGCATGCATGTGGAATCTTCATGTCCGAACCCTTGATCGTAGTGGAAGGCAATCTGCGTCTGCCGGCGCTGCGCGTGCTGAAGGATCCGTCCTTGAAATTCGGTTGCGAGTGGACGCCCGCGTGCGCGCGACCTGTCCAGTCGGCATCTGAAGTCGCGCTGTTCGCCGCGCGCTTCGCCACGGCTTATGCGCCGGCGCTGAGCCTGTCCGACACCAGTTCGCCCTATCGCGCCACGAGCCTGTGGGGCGTGTTCGGCAAAGAGGACATTCCCCGCGCGATGCTGCGCCTCATGCAAGGCTCGAATGCCCCCAGCAACGCCAGCGACTCGCGCACCGATCCCATCCAACTGGCGGTCAACGCTCCGAAGACCGCGCGGACCTATCGCCTGAGCGCGCCGGTCGCGACTGCGATCGCGGCGGCTTGCGGCGTGTTCATCGTATGGCTCGTGCTCGGATATCCGTCGGACTCGAAGCGCGACGCCGCACCGGCCGCGCAGAGCGAGACGCGCACGCAGCAAGCCGAGCCCGCATCGGCTCCGGCGCCGGTCGCGGCGACCGCCGTATCGACGGCCGATTAACCCGCGACGGACGCGCAGCCTTCGGTCGCGGAGCCTCCCGCCTCGCTCCCGGCCGCAACCGCCAATGACTCCGTCGCGCCAGGAATCGTGACTGCTGACAATCCGAAGTCACCTGCGGCATCGACGGCAGGACCGGAAAAGAACGGCGGTCGTGTGCGAGCCGTACTGACGCCGCGAGGGAAGCCGGCCTTTTACCGCATCCCTGCGTCGGACGCGCGCGTCGTGAAGCAGGAATCGGCGCGACCGGCGCGGGCGACGCGGGTCGAAAAAATCGCGAGCCGGTCCGCCAAGCACGGACCCGCGCGGCGCACGCGCTCGACGCCGGCCGCAACAATCGCGAGCCAGTCGAAGGCGTCGGAATCGACGAATCCGGCCACGCTCTACGCGATGCTTCAGCACTCACCGACACTCGACAGCAACGCGGCCTCGTCCGGTCGCGCATCCGCGAACAGCGCGCGCTGAAGCGCGCAATACGCATCAGAACGATCAACCATTCCCGGCCACGACGCCAACATGAAGCAACTACGTCATCATCTCCGTTACGCGACGCTCGCCCTCGCCTTGTCCCTGTGTGGTTTCCTTGCGCCTTTCGGCAGCACGTTCGCGGCGCCCACAACGGCGGCGAAATCCGCCGCAAGCGAGCCCGCGCAACCCGCGCCCGTAGACCTCTCCGACTTGACCGCCAACTCGAACGCGCCGCGCGTCGAGGGGAACATCGTCGAGTTGCAGAGTCTCGTGCAGGCGGGAAGCCTCACCGAGTTGCGCGCCACGCGCAACGGCAGTTACGGGGCGCGGCTCTACTTCCTCGCGCAGGAAATGCTGTATTACGTCGCGCTGTCGCAGGACGCGCGCTTGTGGCGCGTCGTGAAGACACAGGACGCGGCCCGCGCGGAAACGATCTACGCGCAGTTCTCACGCAAGAGCTTCGAGCTTGCCGATGGCGAAATCCGCCGCGCGCAATTGCAGGCGCAGAAAGCGCTGCTCGATCGCGTGATCGCGAAATCGGCGGATCGCGCCAACCGTCTCACCGCCGATCTCGAACTCGCGCAGCAGCAGGATTCGCAGGTGTCGCAACGTCAGCAGCAATTGCAGGCCGAATCGGCCGTGCTGCAGACGGACAAGCTCGAAGCCGAACGTAAGCTGCGCACGCTGCAGTTGCAGGTCGAGCAGCTTCAAAAGCAGACGGAAGCCGGACTCGCGCCGGTGAGCGCGTCGCCGTCGCGTTGATCTGCGCGATACGCATCTGAAAACGAAGAAGGCCCGCTCGATCCGAGCGGGCCTTCCTGCTTGGCGACGTCGAAAACGCGTCTCGCGTCAGAAGCGTGTTTCGCGCGCGACGCGCAGAAACGTATCGAGCAGCGGCGTGCAATCGAGCAGTTCCGCGCCGCCCGCGCGATGAAACTCCGGATGCCACTGCACGCCGACGACAAACGGCGCCTTCCGGTAGCGCACCGCCTCGATGATCCCATCGGAGGCCGACACCGCCTCGATGTTCAGATCGCGCCCGATCGTCTTCACCGCCTGATGGTGGATCGAGTTGACGATCGCCTCGCGCTGGTTGGGGAACATGTTGACGAGCGTGGAGCCTTCGGGGAAGCGGATCGAATGCCTATGCTGGTCGTACTGCTCGTTGACGTGGATGCCGGCCGTGGGCACATCGGTGGCGATGTCGCCGTAAAGCGTGCCGCCGAACGCCACGTTGATGAGCTGACAGCCGCGGCACACGCCGAGCACCGGCTTGCCCGACTCGACGAACTCATGCAGCAACTCCAGTTCGTACATATCGCGCACGCGGTCGCCCGGCCATTCGGGACGCGTCGTCGCTTCTTCGTACGACTGCGGCGAGACGTCCGCGCCGCCTTGCAGCAGCAGGCCGTCGAGATGCTTCGCGTAGTCGCGCAGACGGATATTGCTCGTGTGCAGCATGCCCTGATTGCCGACCGTCGGAATCATGAACACGAGCACGTCGCGCGACATCACCCAATGCGCGATGGATTCCTCGAGATATTGCAGCGTCTTGCCGCGCAAGCCTTTCGCGCCCGGCTCCGGATGAAAGATCCGCGCCGACACGCCGATGCGCAACGTGCGCTGAGTCATGCGCTGTCCCGCGCGATCGAAAATCTGCCGCGCGCGCGCCGCGATCACGCGGCCAAAGACGGACCACGCCGAATCGGATTGCTTGAGATACGCGGGTTGAGGCTGCGCGGACGTCTGCTCGGTGGCGGGCAGCGGCGGCGGATTGAGCTTGCCGAAGTCCGGCGCCTCGGTGAATTCGGGCGGCAGAACGGTGGCGCGGCCAGTCGGGGAATCGGATGACGCGGATTGCGCGTTGGCGGTGCTGGCGGCTTCCGCATCGGTCGCGGCCTCGAAGTTTTCGGCGAGGCTCGCACGCGGTTTCGCCGATGCGCGCTGCTTCTCGCGCACCGCGGCTTCCTGCGCGGCGGTCGCGCTAGCCGCCGATGCGCGCGCCTCGCGGGCGTCCTGCAGCGCGTCGTCGCGGCGGGCTTGCGCCGTGTCGGCCGGCTCGACGTTCGACGCGCTCGAAGGCGCATCCGTCGATGCCCGTTCGGTCGCGCTCGCCTGCGGACCGGGCGCCGAGGCCGCGGCGGCGGCTTCGGGCGAGGCCGTCGGGTTCGCGCTGCGCGGGGCGGCTTGTGAATCGGCGCCGCTGCGGCGGGCATCGGTGCTGCTTGCGTCGTTGGACGTTTTGTTATCGCTCATTCCTGATTCAGGCGCTCGAACGCCATAAGGAGAGTGGACAAACCCCGATTATCCGCCTGAGACCTGCACGGGGCAAACCAGCACACATTTGGTCACATTGGCTCACATTATCGCGGGAACCCGGTGCGGGCCGCTGTCGGGGCTATCCCGTGACGAAAACCCTCAATGGTCGCGCGGCTCCTCGAAGGTCTCGCGCAAGGCGATCTGCATCGTCGCGTGGATTTTCACGCACCAGCGCCACAACACCGTCAGCAACAGCGCGACGCACACGAGCACGCCGACCATCAACCCGAACGGCGGCAGGATCCCGCCCGACAGTGCCGCGACGAGCAGGAAGACGCCGAACATCGCGACGATCGGAATGAGCCCGGAAATCGCCGAACGGATCGCGCTCGTGAAGCGCCCCGCTTTCGCGGGCTGCACGCTCACTTCGGCGAGCAGCAGCGCGAGCGATTCGAGCTTGCGATACACCGCGACGAGAAACGGCAGCGCGATCACCAACGCGGCGCCCCACAGCACGACGCGCTGCGCGTTATCGGTGTCGAGCCAGCGCGCGAGATAGCCCGACGCGAACGGCGCCGCATACGACGCGCCGAGAAAAATCGCCGCGACGAGCGCGAGATTCACCGCGATCTGCATGACGATGCGCCGCGTCATCGAGAAAAGCGTCGGGCCGCCGGACGCGGGCGTCAGGCTCGCGAGCCACTGCGAATACAGGCCGAAGGTATGCGCGAGCGGCGCGGGCATCGCGCGGGAAAGGCGCATCGTGAGCGGATCGGCGGCGCGGATCAGATACGGCGTGAAGAGCGTCGTGAGCGCGGACACGGCCACCGCGATCGGATAGAGAAAGCTGCTCGTGACCTTCAGCGACAGCCCGAGCGACGCGATGATGAACGAGAACTCGCCGATCTGCGAGACGCTCATGCCGACGCGCATCGACGTGCGGCCGTCCTTGCCGGCGAGAAACGCGCCGAGCCCGCACGACACGATCTTGCCGAGCACGACGGCAATCGTGATGACGGCGATCGGCCACGCGTAGTCGACGAGCACCGTCGGGTTCAGCAGCAAACCGATGGTGACGAAGAAGATCGCCGAGAACATGTCGCGCACCGGCGCGATCAGATGCTCGATGCGCGCGAGATGCCGCGACTCCGCCATGATCGCGCCGATGAGAAACGCGCCGAGCGCGATCGAATAATCGAGCTTCACGACGAGCAGGCAGAAGCCGAAGCAGAAGCCGAGCACGGTGACGAGCAGCATCTCGTCGCTCTTCGCCTTCGCGACGTAGTTGAGCGCGCGCGGCACCGTGAGAATGCCGACGACCAGCGACACCGTCATGAAAAGCAGCAGCTTGCCGAGCGTGACGACCGCGACGGCAGCGCTTACGGACCCCGTCTGCGCGATGCCGGAGAGCAGCACGAGCATCGCGATCGCGAGTATGTCTTCGACGATCAGAATGCCGAACACGATCTGCGCGAAGTGCTCGCCCTTCATGCCGAGTTCGGAAAGCGCCTTCACGATGATGGTTGTCGACGAGATCGCGAGCATCGCGCCGAGAAAGAGCGAGTCCATCGAGCTCCAGCCGAACCATCGCCCGATCTCGTAGCCGACCCAGATCATCAGCACGATTTCCGAAAGCGCGGCGACGAAGGCGGTCGCACCGACCTTGAAGAGCTTGCGCAAGCTGAATTCGAGCCCGAGCGAAAACATCAGGAAGACGACGCCGAGTTCGCCGAGCGTCTGGATGGTCGCTTCGTCGTGGATCAGATTGAACGGCGGCGTGTACGGCCCGATGATCACGCCCGCCGCGATATAACCCAGCACGACCGGCTGCCGCAGACGGTGAAAGAGCACCGTCACCACGCCCGCGATGGCCATGATCACTGCGAGATCCTGAATGAAGCCGATCGCGTGATGCATCAACTATTTCCTTACAAAATGATAATGGGATAGCCGATGTTACCGCACGGACGCGGATTCCTGCCCTCCGGCAAGCGATCTTTTGGACGCGCATCGCGCTGGTGCAAGCGCAAAGAAAAGGCCCGCGCAAATGGCGGGCCTCGATGAAAACGAAAGAACGACGGCGCTCAGACTGCCGCTTCGTTTTCCTCGCCGGTGCGAATGCGGATCACGCGCTCGACATCGGCGACGAAGATCTTGCCGTCGCCGATCTTGCCCGTGCGCGCGGCGCCGATGATCGCGTCGATGACCTGATCGGTTTGATCGTTCGCGACGACGACTTCGATCTTCACCTTCGGCAGGAAGTCGACGACATACTCTGCACCACGATAAAGCTCGGTATGCCCCTTCTGACGGCCGAAGCCCTTCACTTCCGTGACCGTGAGACCGGTCAGGCCCACTTCGGCCAGCGCTTCGCGAACTTCGTCGAGCTTGAACGGTTTGATGATGGCGGTGATGCGTTTCATGGCGTGCCTCGCGTAAAGATCGATTCAAGGGGTTCGAAAAAAGGTCGTGTCCCGCGCGGGACAGATGTTTTCGATTCTAGCCGCGTTTCATCGAGCAGGCGGTCCGTATATTCGCGAGGACGTCGGATATCACTCCTTCGTCGGCACGCGTTCGAGGTCCGCGAGCCACACCGTCGCCTGGCCGTCGCTCGGCGCGCGCCAGTCGCCGCGCGGCGAAAGCGAGCCGCCCGAGCCGACCTTCGGCGCGTTCGGCACGCATGAGCGCTTGAACTGACTCGTGCGGAAGAACCGATCCAGGAAGATGCGCAGATTTTTGCGGATCGCGCCGATGTCGTATTGATTCCGCGTAACGGTCGGGCCTTCCGGCCACGCGCCCGCATCGCGATCGCGCCATGCATGCAACGCGAGAAACGCGACCTTCGTTGGTGCAAAGCCGAAGCGCAACGTGTAGTACAGATTGAAGTCCTGCAATTCGTACGGGCCGATGACGCTCTCCGTCTTCTGCTCCACCACGCCGCTCGTCTTGCCGGGGATGAGTTCCGGGCTGATATCGGTGGAGAGGATGTTTTCGAGCACATCGGTTCCGCTTCCGCCGATCTGTCCCGACTCGGCAACCCAGCGCACCAGATGCGTGATCAGCGTCTTCGGCACGCTCGCGTTCACGTTGTAGTGGGACATGTGATCGCCCACTCCGTAGGTGCACCAACCAAGTGCGAGCTCGCTCAGATCGCCCGTGCCGATGACGATCGCATGGTTGAAGTTCGCAAGCCGGAACAGATGGCTCGTGCGTTCGCCCGCCTGCACGTTCTCGTACGTGATGTCGTATTGTTCGGCGCCCGTGCTGTGCGGATGGCCGATGTCGGCGAGCATCTGCACGCAGCTCGGACGAATGTCGATCTCGCTCGCCGTGCAGCCGACGACTTCCATCAGCTCGCGCGCCTGCTTGAGCGTTCGGTCGCTGGTGGCGAAGCCGGGCATCGTATAGGCGAGGATGTTCGAGCGCGGCAGACCGAGGCGGTCCATCGCTTTCGCGCACACGAGCAGTGCATGCGTCGAGTCCAGCCCGCCCGATATGCCGATGACCACCTTCGACATCCCCGACGATTGCAGCCGTTGCAGCAACGCCTGCACCTGAATGTTGTAGACCTCGTTGCATCGTTCGTCGCGGCGCGCGGCATCGGCGGGCACGTACGGAAAGCGCGCGACCCGGCGTTCGAGCGGCAGCTTTTCATCGTCGGGAATCGATAGTGGAAATTCGATCACGTCGAATTGCGCGACTTCGCCGGCGTGGCGATGCGTCGAGCGGCCGAACGTGGTTTGCCGCATGCGTTCGCGCGAGAGGCGTTCGAGATCGATATCGGCGTAAATGAGGTGCGACTGGTCCGAGAAGCGCTCGGACTCCGCCAGCAGCTCGCCGTTTTCGTAGATGAGGCCTTGCCCGTCCCAGGCGAGATCGGTGGACGATTCGCCATTGCCCGCCGATGTGTACAGATACGCCGCGACGCAACGCGCAGACTGCTGCCCGACGAGCTGATGCCGATAAGCCGACTTGCCCACGACGATATTCGACGCCGACAGATTCACGAGCACGGTCGCGCCCGCAAGCGCCGCGAACGATGACGGCGGAATCGGCACCCACACGTCCTCGCAAATCTCGACGTGAAACCGGAAGAGCGGAAGATCCTCGATCTGAAACAGCAGCGACGCGCCGAACGGCACGTCCTGACCGCATAGCGTGACCGTGTTTTCGGCGGCGGCATCGGCGGGACTGAACTGGCGCGCCTCGTAGAACTCGCCGTAGTTCGGCAGATAGCTCTTCGGCACGACGCCGCGAATGAAGCCGCCGGCGATGACGATCGCGCAGTTGAAGAGCTTGTGCTCGGCGCGCACCGGCGCGCCGACGATCATCGCGATATCGAGTTGCTTCGATGCGTCGAGAATGCTTTGCAGCGCGTCTTCGCACGCGTCGAGCAAGGCGCGCTGATGGAAGAGATCGTCGCAGGTATACGCGGACACCCCGAGCTCGGGAAACGCGACGAGCACCGCGCCGTGCGCGGCGGCTTCTTTCGCGAGTTCGATCGTCTGCGCCGCGTTGAACGCGGGATCGGCGACCTTGCAGGACGGAACGCCGACCGCGACGCGCGCGAAATCGTGGCTGTACAGGTTGAAGAAATTTCTGCTCATGGCTGACATGGATGTGCGCGAGTTGCAGCGAAGGGGGTCGAATCGATTATCGCATCTCACGTTTTCTTCCTGAACGGCGTGTGCGCTTCGAGTTCCTCGATGTGCTGATCCATCGCCTGCGTTTCGGCATCGAGAAATTCGGCGATCGCGTGCGCGAAACGCTGATCCGCGATCCAGTGCGCGGACCATGTCGGCGTCGGCAACAGTCCGCGCGACATCTTGTGCACACCCTGCGCGCCGCCCTCGAAACGCGCGAGCCTATGTTCGATGCAATACGCGATGCCCTGCATGTAGCACGTCTCGAAGTGCAGCCCGGAGACGAACTCCCGCGTGCCCCAATAGCGGCCGTACATCGTGTTGCCGCCGATCATGTTGAGCGCGCACGCGAGGCGCTCGCCGTCCACTTCGGCGATGACGAGCAGCATGCTGTCGGGCGCATCGGCGTGAATGCGGCCGAAGAACTCGCGCGTCAGATACGGCGCGTTCCAGTGCTCGCGATACGTGTTGTCGTAACAGTCGTAGAAGAAGTCGAGCGCGGCATCGTCGATTTCGCCACCGCGCAGCCACTTGTACGTGACGCCCGCATCCGCCACGCGCCGGCGATCCTGCTTCACTTTCTTGCGCTTGTCGTGGCTCATCGTCGCGAGGAAGGCGTCGAAGCTCGCGTAGCCATCGCCGGGCAGATTCTCCCAGTGGAACTGCACGCCTTCGCGCAGCATGTAGCCCGCGTCGGTGAGCGCCTCGACATCCTGCGCGTGCGGAAACAGCACGTGCAGCGACGACAGTTCGAGTCGCCGCGTCAATTCGATCGCGCCGCGCGCGAGCAGCACGCGATCCTCGTGATGCGCGGCGATGAGGCGCGGGCCCGTGACCGGCGAAAACGGCACCGCCGACAGCGCCTTCGGGTAGTAGCGCAGACCGTGGCGCTCGAAGGCATCGGCCCAGGCGTGATCGAACACGTATTCGCCGCGCGAATGCGACTTGATGTAGAGCGGCATCGCGCCGGCAAATTCGCCGCCACGCTTCAGTATCAGATGATGCGCGCGCCAGCCGGTGCGCTTGACGGCGCACTCCGTCTCCTGCAACGCCGAGAGAAACGCGTGACGCACGAACGGGTTTTCGCCGGCGAGCCGGTTCCAGTCGTCGGCGGCGATGTCGGCGAGCGCATCGACCACATGAATTTCGACCTCGCGATTCAACAGGCTACCTCGCTGTGATTGACCGACGAGCGCGCCCGAACCATCGCAGAGCGCGCCCGAAAGCGGCTATTCTCGCGCAAGTCGCAGCGGCGCGCCGATGCGGACAAAACGCCCCGGCGCGGTGCTTTCGGCGATAATGCGCGGCAAATCTTTCATCGTTCTCCCATGCCCTGGTTTCTGTATCTGATCGAATGCGCCGACGGCAGCCTCTACACGGGCATCGCGACGGACGTCGAGGCGCGCTTCACCGCGCATGCGAGCGGCAAGGGCGCGCGCTACACGCGGGCGCGAAAGCCGGTGCGCGTGCTGGCGTCGTTCGAACTGGCGGGGAAATCGGAGGCGCTGCGCGCGGAATATCGCGTCAAGCAACTGACCGCGCAGCAGAAGCGCGCGTTGATTGCGGGGGAAAGGACGCTGGAGTCGTTGTTGCCTCAGACCGAAGCAAGCGAAGAAGAATAAAAAACGCCGCCGCGTGGGTGACATGCGGCGGCGTTTTGTCGGAGAACGCGTTTACTTCTTGTAGTTCGCGACGCCTTCCGAGATTTCCTTGTGCGCGGCGTCGATGCCGGCCCAGCCTTCGACCTTCACCCACTTGCCCTTTTCGAGCGCCTTGTAGTTCTCGAAGAAGTGCTTGATCTGGTCTTTCAGATACTCGGGCACGTCGTCGATCGACTTGATGTTCGCCGTCATCGGGCAGACCTTGTCGTGCGCCACCGCGACGAGCTTCGCGTCCACGCCCGATTCATCGGTCATCTGCAGCATGCCGACCGCGCGCGCACGCACGACCGAGCCCGCCAGCAGCGGATACGGCGTGATGACGAGCACGTCGACCGGGTCGCCGTCGCCGGAGAGCGTCTGCGGAATGAAGCCGTAGTTCGCCGGATAGCGCATGCCGGTGCCGACGAAACGGTCGACGACGAGCAGGCCCATGTCCTTGTCCGCTTCGTATTTGACCGGATCGCTCTGCGCGGGAATTTCGATGATGACGTTGAAATCGTGCGGGAGATCTTTGCCGGGAGGTACGTTGTTGAAGCTCATGAGCGCTCTCTGGAGAAGTTGAGATCGGAGATGGAATCGCACGGGCGGACGGTGTCTTGCGGCCCGTCGCGCTTGTCTGCGCGTGATTTCGCCATTATAGCCAATCGACCCCGCACGCCCGACGCACGTTCCCGGTTGGCGCGATAATCGGTTTCCGGCTCCAGAACATCCGATTTCAGGAGACATGCATGGAAGACGCGAAGCATTTCATCGATAACCGCTGGATCGCGGCATCGGGCAACGAGACGATTCCGGTCGTCGATCCGTCCGATGGCCAGGTCTTCGCGCAGATCGCGCGGGGCACCGCGGCGGACATCGACCGCGCGGTCGCCGCCGCCCGCGCGGCCTTCGACGGCGGCTGGGGCGCGACGAGCGCGGCGGAACGCGGGCGCATCCTCGCGCGCCTGTCGATGCTGATCGGCGCGTGCCACGAGGAGATCGCGCAGGTCGAGGCGCGCGACACCGGCAAGCCGCTGAAGCAGGCACGCGCCGACGCCACCGGCATCGCGCGCTATTTCGAGTTTTACGCGGGCGCCGCCGACAAGCTCCACGGCGAAACCCTGCCCTATCAGCACGGCTACACCGTGCTCACGATCCGCGAGCCGCACGGCGTGACCGGGCATATCGTGCCGTGGAACTATCCGCTGCAGATTTTCGGGCGCAGCGTCGGCGCGGCGCTCGCCACGGGCAACGCGTGCGTCGTGAAGCCGGCGGAGGACGCGTGCCTGTCGCTGTTGCGCATCGCGGAACTGGCGGCGGAAGCCGGCCTGCCGGATGGCGCGCTCAATATCGTCACCGGATACGGTCACGAAGCGGGCGCGGCGCTCGCGCGGCATCCGGGCATCGATCACATCTCGTTTACCGGCTCGCCAGCGACGGGCGCGGCCGTCACCAAGATGGCCGCCGACAATCACGTCCCCGTCACGCTGGAACTCGGCGGCAAGTCGCCGCAAATCGTATTCGCCGATGCCGATTTCGACGCCGCCCTTCCCGTGCTCGTCGCCGCGATCGTGCAGAACGCCGGACAGACGTGCTCGGCGGGCAGCCGCGTGCTGATCGAGCGCGCGGCGTACGAACCCTTGCTGGATCGTCTCTCGGAGGCGTTCGCGGCGCTGAAGGTCGGTCCGAGCAAGCTCGATCTCGACTGCGGCCCGCTCATCAGCGCGAAGCAGCAGCAGCGCGTGTGGGATTTTCTGTCCGATGCGCAGCACGACGGCATTCCGATGGCCGCGCACGGCGAAGTCGTCGGCGATGCGCCCGAAGCGGGCTTCTATCAGGCGCCGACGCTGTTGCGCGACGTCCCGCCGACGCATCGTCTCGCGCGCGAGGAAGTGTTCGGCCCGGTGCTCGCCGCGATGCCCTTCGACGACGAAGCCGACGCGCTGCGACTCGCCAACGGCACCGACTACGGGCTCGTCGCCGGCATCTGGACCCGCGACGGCGCGCGTCAGATGCGGCTCGCGCGCCGCGTGCGTTCCGGACAGGTGTTCATCAACAACTACGGCGCGGGCGGCGGCATCGAATTGCCGTTCGGCGGCGTCAAGCATTCGGGACACGGACGCGAGAAAGGCTTCGAGGCGCTGTACGGCTTTACGACGCTCAAGACCATCGCCATCAAACACGGATAAGGAGACACGCATGCGACTGCAAGGCAAAACCGTCATCGTGACGGGCGGCGGCTCGGGATTCGGCGAAGGCATCGCGAAGACGTTCGCGCGTGAGGGCGCAAACGTCGTCGTCAACGATCTGAACGGGCCGGCCGCCGAGCGCGTCGCGAGCGAGATCGCGCTCGCATCGTCGCCGGAGGTGAAGCACGGCCGCGCGATCGCCGTTCAAGGCGATGTGACGAAGCGCGCCGACTGGCAAACGCTCTTCGATGCCGCGATCGGGGACTTCGGCAGCGTGCAGGTCGTCGTCAACAACGCGGGCACGACGCACCGTAACAAGCCCGTTCTCGACGTCACCGAGGCCGAATTCGACCGCGTCTACGCGGTGAACGTGAAGAGCATCTATTGGAGCGTCGAGCAGTTCGTGCCGTACTTTCGCGAACGGGGCGGCGGCGCGTTCATCAATATCGCGTCGACGGCGGGCGTGCGGCCGCGTCCGGGACTCGTCTGGTACAACGGCAGCAAGGCGGCGGTCATCATCGCGAGCAAGGCGCTCGCGGTCGAACTGGGCGCGGACCGCATCCGCGTGAACTGCATCAATCCGGTGATGGGCGAGACCGCCCTGCTCTCCGAGTTCATGGGCATGGAGGACACGCCCGAGAACCGCCGCAAGTTTCTCGCGACGATACCGCTCGGCCGGCTTTCGACGCCTCAGGACATCGCCAACGCGGCGCTTTATCTCGCATCCGACGATGCCGAGTTCATCACCGGCGTCGCGCTCGAAGTGGACGGCGGACGCTGCGTCTGACGCTTGCCCGCGCACGCCGCGCGCCGTGTGCGGCGGGCGCGGGCATCGGTGCTTTCCCTAGCAGAAACGGGCGTTTTGCGGTGCGGCCGACGGGCTAGAATCCTTACGCGCCTGTAATCGCGAGCGGGCCCGTCCGCTCGCCTGGCGCACACAAAAAATATTGGAGACAAGCATCATGGCCAGCACCGCCAAACCCATGCCGCGCCCCGGCGCGGGCACGCCTTCCGCGTTCGAGGAGGCCACTTACCGAAAGGTCGTCTGGCGTCTCGCGCCGCTTCTGCTGATCTGTTATGTGGTGGCGTATCTCGACCGCGTGAACGTCGGCTTCGCCAAGCTGCAGATGGCCGCCGATTTGCAACTGTCGGATGCCGTGTACGGCTTCGGCGCGGGCATTTTCTTCTTCGGCTACTTCATCTTCGAGATTCCGTCGAACATCATCTTGCATCGCGTCGGCGCGCGCGTGTGGATCGCGCGGATCATGATTACGTGGGGCGTCATTTCGGCGCTCACGATGTTCATCACCACGCCGACGATGTTCTACGTCATGCGCTTTCTGCTCGGCGCGGCGGAAGCGGGCTTCTTCCCCGGCATCATTCTTTATCTGACGTACTGGTTTCCGGCGCAGCGGCGCGGGCGCATCACGACGCTGTTCATGACGGCGATCGCGCTTTCGGGTCTGATCGGCGGGCCGATCAGCGGCTGGATCATGGATGCGTTCCACATGAAGAACGGCTGGCACGGCTGGCAATGGCTGCTGCTGCTCGAAGGCATTCCGTCGATCATCGTCGGCATCGTCGTGTTCCTGAAGCTCGACGATCGTATCTCGAAGGCTTCTTGGCTCACGCAGGAAGAACGCGAACTGCTCGAACGCAACATCGCGGCGGATAACGTCCAGAAGGAAGATCTGTCGCTGGGCAAGATCTTGTCGAGCCCGAAAGTGTGGCTGATGAGCATCATCTACTTCTCGTTCGTGATGGGACTGTATGGCGTGAGCTTCTGGCTGCCGACGATCATCAAGTCGATGGGAATCAAGGATGCGCTGCATGTCGGCCTGCTCTCCGCGATTCCTTATGGCGCGGCGGTGATCGGCATGCTGTACGCGGCGCGCAGCGCGGATCGTTCCGGCGAGCGTCGCTGGCATATCGCGATTCCGGCGTTGATCGGTGCGATCGGACTGGTGCTGTCGGTGGTGTGGTTCAACAACACGACGCTCGCGATGCTCGGCCTCACGCTCGCCACGATGGGCATTCTCACGACGCTGCCGCTGTTCTGGAGTCTGCCGACGGCGTTTCTTGCCGGCACCGGGGCGGCTGCGGGTATTGCGATGATCAACTCGCTTGGGAATCTCGCCGGGTTTTTGAGTCCTTATCTCGTGGGGTGGTTGAAGCAGGTCACTGCTTCTAATTCGAGTGGGATGTATATGCTCGCGGGTTTTCTCGTTCTTGGGGCTGTGCTTGTGCTTAGTGTGCCGGCGCGGTTGGTTAATCGGTAAGGTTGCGTTCCGCTTTTTTTTCGCGGAAGCCTGTGATCGCGTCGGTCTGTTGGCACTGCCCTTGTGCGGGGCAGTCCCAACAGACCGACGCGTAATCGGGAGCCGGCGAAAAAGAACGAAACCCGCACCGCAACGATGCACATCTCCCGTGCATGCACCAAAACCTCGCCCGCTAACCCACATCCCCCGAAGTAAAACTTCCCTGCGACTCCCCGCAAACCCCCGCCATTAGGGCAAAAGACCCCAATTGGCATACCCCTTGCAGAACGCTCCGAGCAATCGTCATTGCTCAAACAACCACATCGGCAAGGGGAACACAGAAATGAAACGACGCAGTCTGCTGAAGTTCGGCTCCATGTCGGGCGCGCTCGCCCTTGCGGGCCAACTTCCGATCACGAAAGCCCACGCCGCCGATACCGGTCCGATCAAAGTCGGCATCCTCCATTCGCTGTCGGGCACGATGGCGATCTCCGAGACGTCGCTGAAAGACACGGCGCTCATGACCATCGCCGATATCAACAAGAGCGGCGGCGTCATGGGCCGGCAGATTCAGCCCGTCGTCGTCGATCCCGCTTCGAACTGGCCGCTCTTCGCCGAGAAGGCGCGTCAGCTTCTCACGCAGGACAAGTGCGCGGTCGTGTTCGGCTGCTGGACCTCGGTGTCGCGCAAGTCCGTGCTGCCGGTGTTCGAGGAACTCAACGGCCTGCTCTTCTACCCCGTGCAGTACGAAGGCGAAGAGATGTCCCGCAACGTGTTCTATACGGGCGCCGCGCCGAATCAGCAGGCGATTCCCGCCGTCGAATATCTGATGGGACCGGAAGGCGGCAGCGCCAAGCGCTTCTTCCTGCTCGGCACCGACTACGTGTACCCGCGCACGACCAACAAGATCCTGCGCGCGTTCCTTCACTCCAAGGGCGTGAAAGATGCAGACATTCAGGAGGTCTACACACCGTTCGGACATAGCGACTATCAAACCATCGTCGCGAACATCAAGACCTTTGCCCAAGGGGGAAAGACGACTGTCATCTCTACGATCAACGGCGATTCGAACGTACCGTTCTACAAGGAACTCGGCAACCAGGGCCTGAAAGCGACGGACGTGCCTGTCGTCGCGTTCTCGGTCGGCGAAGAGGAACTGCGCGGCATTGACACGAAACCGCTCGTCGGCCATCTTGCCGCATGGAACTACTTCATGTCGGTGAAGAACCCGAACAACTCGAAGTTCGAGAAGGAATTCTTCGCGTACGCAAAGGCGCAGAACCTTCCGGGCGGCGACAAGCGCGTCACCAACGATCCGATGGAAGCGACCTTCGTCGGCATCCACATGTGGAAGCAGGCCGTCGAAAAGGCGAAGAGCGCCGATGTCGACAAGGTCCGCACCGCGATGGTCGGTCAGACCTTCGCCGCGCCTTCCGGCTTCACACTGACGATGGACGGCAACCATCATCTGCATAAGCCCGTGATGATCGGCGAAATTCGCGGCGACGGTCAGTTCAACGTCGTCTGGAAGACGAAGACCGCCATACGCGCGCAGCCGTGGAGCCCGTATATCGCGGGCAACGAGGGCAAGCCGGATGTCGTCAGCTCGATTCCCGCGTTCCTGCGCCGTCAGCGCGTGCGTGTCGCGTAACGCGTGACGTCGATGCAGCGAGGCCGCGCGTTTCATGCGATGCGCGCGGCCTTTCGAGTTCTAACGGAAAGGCCCACATGACCGGCTCCCTCAAGCGCGCGCTCTTTGCGCTCATCCTCGCGATGACGTCGCTCGCGGCCCACGCGCTCACCAACGACGATCTCGCCCCGCTCGCCGGCGACGACTTCGAAGCCAAGACCGCCGCCATCGACAAGCTCATTGCCAATGCCGATGCGCCTTCCATCGCCGTGCTCGGCGCGCTGTCCGATGGCTCGCTCGTCGCGACCGATAACGGTCACGTCTACATTCAGACCGATGACGGCACGAAGGACGCGATCACCGGCAAGACCGCCGAAGCGCCCGATGCGCAGCCGATCACGCTGAACAATCTGCTGCGCACGAAGGTCGCGGGCGCGTTGTCGGGGCTGCAGCTCGCATCGCCCGATACGGCCAAACGCCGCGACGCCATCGCTGCGTTGCTGAAGAACCCGGACGCATCGATGAAGCCGATGATCGACCGAGCCCGCGCCATCGAAAAGGATTCCGAACTAAAGAAGCGCCTCGACACGCTCTGGGCGATGACCGCGCTGCACGATCCCGACGTGAACAGGCGTCTCGAAGCCGCGCAACTCGTCGCGGCGCGCCATGACCTCGACATGTACGAACTGCTGCGCCCGATCGTCGCGAAGAAGGCCGACGGCACGTTCAACGAACCCGACGAACGCGTACGCAACGCGGCTCAGGAAGGCATCTACGCACTCGATTCGATTCAGCGCCGCAGCGAAATCTTCGGCACGATCTTCGCGGGCCTCTCGCTCGGCAGCGTGCTGCTGCTCGCGGCGCTCGGGCTTGCGATCACATATGGGCTGATCGGCGTCATCAACATGGCGCACGGCGAGTTCCTGATGATCGGCGCCTATGCGACCTATGTCGTGCAGAACCTCGTGCAGCATTACGCGCCCGCCGCGTTCAACTGGTATCCGCTCTTCGCGGTGCCTGCGTCGTTCATCGCCGCGGGGCTCGTCGGCATCGTGCTCGAAAGGCTCGTGCTGAAGCATCTCTACGGACGTCCGCTCGAAACGCTGCTGACGACCTTCGGCATCAGCCTGATCCTGATTCAGGCGACGCGCACGCTCTTCGGCGCGCAGAACGTGCAGGTGACGAATCCCTCGTGGATGAGCGGCGGCGTCACCGTGATGCAGAACCTCATCCTCCCGTACAACCGTCTGACGATCCTCGCGTTCTCGCTCGCCGTCGTCGCGATCGCGTGGGGCGTGCTCACGAAGACGCGCCTCGGCCTCTTCGTGCGCGCGGTGACGCAGAACCGCCGCATGGCCGCGTGCGTCGGCGTCAAGACAGCGCGTGTCGATTCGTACGCGTTCGCGTTCGGTGCGGGCATCGCGGGACTCGGCGGCTGCGCGCTCTCGCAGATCGGCAACGTCGGGCCCGATCTCGGCCAGAGCTACATCATCGATTCGTTCATGGCGGTGGTGCTCGGCGGCGTCGGCCAGCTCGCGGGCACCGTGATCGGCGGCTTCGGGCTCGGGCTCGTCAGCAAGGCGGTCGAGCCGTTCTGGGGCGCGGTGCTGGCGAAGATCGCGGTGCTCGTGCTCATCGTGTTGTTCATCCAGAAGCGTCCGCAGGGCATGTTCGCCCTCAAGGGCCGCAGCGCGGAGGCTTGAGACATGACCGCCTCGACCAATGTCGGCACGAACCTCGACGTCACGCCGCAACCCGATCCGGGCGCGGCGCGCGCGGGTTTCGCGCTCGGCCTGCCGCCGCGCGCCGCGCTCTTGCCGAAGAATGGCTGGCTCGCGTTGATCGCGCTCGTCATCGCGATGAGCATCTTCGTGCCCGTCAGCGCGCTCGTGCTGCCGGAAACGAGCACGTTCCATCTCTCGGCTTATGCGATGACGCTCGTCGGCAAGCTCATGTGCTACGCAATCGGCGCGCTCGCGCTCGACCTCGTATGGGGCTATTGCGGCATTCTGAGCTTGGGCCATGCGCTTTTCTTCGCGCTCGGCGGCTACGCGATGGGCATGTACCTGATGCGCTCGATCGGCCGCGAGGGGACGTATCAAAGCGATCTTCCCGACTTCATGGTGTTTCTCGACTGGCACAAGCTGCCGTGGTACTGGGAGGGCACGGAACATCTCTGGTATGCGCTGTTGCTCGTCGTCCTCGTGCCTGGCGTGCTTGCGTGGGTGTTCGGCTTCTTCACGTTCCGCTCGCGCGTGAAGGGCGTGTATCTGTCGATCATCACGCAGGCGATGACCTTCGCCGCGATGCTGCTTTTCTATCGCAACGAAACGGGCTTCGGCGGCAACAACGGCTTCACCGACTTCAAGCGTATCGCGGGCTTTCCAATCACGCATCCGGGCACGCGCACTGCCCTCTTTCTCATCACGTTCGCGGTGCTCGTGCTCGCGTTTCTCGCGGCGAGATGGATCGTCACGTCGAAGCTCGGGCGAGTCGTCACCGGCGTGCGCGACGGCGAAGCGCGCCTGATGTTCCTCGGCTATAGCCCGCTCGCGTACAAGCTCTTCATCTGGACGGTGTCGGCGGTGTTGTGCGGCATCGCGGGCGCGTTGTATGTGCCGCAGGTCGGCATCATCAATCCAAGCGAGATGTCGCCCGCGAACTCGATCGAAATGGCGATCTGGGTCGCGGTCGGCGGACGCGGCACGCTGATCGGACCGATCGTCGGCGCGTTCGCCGTCAACGGCGCGAAGAGCTTTTTCACCGCCCATTTCGCGGAGTATTGGCTGTTTTTCCTCGGCCTCATCTTCACGCTCGTGCCCTTGCTTCTGCCGAACGGCATCATGGGACTGATCGATCTCGCGCGCCGCAAGAAGGCGCATGGAGACGCTGCCGAATGACTGCACATAACGCATTGATCGTGGATTTGCCGCCGATTCCGGAGACGAGCCACAAGAACATCAACGTGTCGTCGGGCCTGGGGCATGTGCTCGCGCCCGGCGAGATCGATGTATCGCACGGCACGATCCTCTATCTCGAGGACGTCACCGTGAGCTTCGACGGCTTTCGCGCGCTGAACAAGCTGACGTTGTCGATCGATGTGGGCGAGTTGCGCTGCGTGATCGGCCCGAACGGCGCGGGCAAGACGACGATGATGGATGTCATCACCGGCAAGACGCGTCCCGACGACGGCAAGGTTTTTCTCGGGCAGACGTTCGATCTCACGCGCATGTCGGAGCCGGTGATTGCGCGCACGGGCATCGGGCGCAAGTTTCAGAAGCCGACTGTGTTCGAGAATCATCCGGTGTGGGAGAACCTCGAACTCGCGATGAAGACGGACAAGCGCTGGTTCGCATCGTTGAGGGCGCGGCTGGATGGTGCCGCGCAGGCTCGCATCGAAGAGACGCTGGAGCTGATTCGCCTTCAGCATCAGGCGACGCGGCTTGCGGGCGAGTTGTCGCATGGGCAGAAGCAGCGGCTCGAAATCGGCATGTTGTTGATGCAGCAGCCTGCTCTCTTGCTGCTCGATGAGCCTGCGGCCGGCATGACCGATCATGAAACGATGGAACTCGCGGAGTTGCTCAACAAGCTGCGTGGGTCGTGTTCGATGATGGTCGTCGAGCATGATATGGAGTTTGTTGCTGCGCTTTCGGGGGATAGCGGGAAGGTAACTGTTATGGCTGAGGGGAGTGTTCTTGCCGAAGGCACGCTCGATGACGTCAAACGGGACGAGGCCGTTATTGAGTCTTATCTTGGGCGTTAGTGTTTTATGTCGGCGTGGGTCGTCGTGGAAGCCTGTTTTCTTAGTGGTCTATTAGCACTGCCCCTGTGCGGGGCAGTGCTAATAGACCGACGCGATCACAGGATTCCACGCAAGCGTAAGCAAACAAGCGCAGACCAAGAGACAAAGCAAATGCTAGAAGTCGAAAACCTGAACCAATACTATGGCGGCAGCCACATCCTCCGCGATGTGAAACTCACCGTCCCCGATGGAAAACTCACCGTCCTGCTAGGCCGCAACGGCGTGGGCAAAACGACGCTCCTTCGCTGCCTGATGGGTGTCGTCCCGACAAAAAGCGGCACCATCGCCTGGCGCGGCAACAAGCTCTCCTCGATGCCCACCCACGCGCGCGTCGCAAACGGCCTCGCCTACGTGCCGCAAGGCCGCGACATCTTCGGCCGTCTCACCGTCGAAGAAAACCTGCTCGTCGGCGCAGCGAGCCGCAAAGCGCCATCGAAGATTCCCGATCACATCTACGCGCTGTTCCCCGTCCTCAAAGACATGAAGAACCGCCGAGGCGGCGATCTCTCCGGCGGTCAACAACAGCAACTCGCAATCGGCCGCGCGCTGATGAGCGAGCCGCAACTGCTCATCCTCGACGAGCCGACCGAAGGCATTCAGCCATCGATCATCCGCGATATCGGCCGAACGCTTCGGCAACTCGTCGACGAAATGGGCATGACGGTCCTGCTCGTCGAGCAGTATTACGACTTCGCGCGCGAGCTCGCCGATCGATACTGGGTCATGAGCCGCGGCGAAATCGTCGCGGGCGGCGCGGGCTCGGAAATGGACGCGCATGGAGTGCGCGAGCTGATCGCCGTATGATCGAGGCTCCGCTCTAGAAGAACGCATCGCTCATGCACCACGAATCGCACGCAACACTCGCCGATCCGAACATCTGGCGCGGCTCGCTCGAACTCGGCTACGCGCGTCAGCACGGCCGCACTGTCTGCGTTCATCGCAAGCACGAAGGCCCATTGCGGCTGCAACGGCCGCTCTATCCCGAAGGCGATATCTGTCATTCGGTGATCGTGCACCCGCCCGGCGGCGTCGCGGGCGGCGATCGTCTTTCCATCGACGTTCGTCTGCACCAAGACACGCACGCCGTCATCACGACGCCCGGCGCGACCAAGTGGTACAAGGCCAACGGCAAGCTCGCGACGCAGCGCATCGATATCGATCTCGCCGCGCATACGAAGCTCGACTGGCTGCCGCAAAACAACATCGTGTTCGAATCGTCGAACGTCGAACTCGAATTCAACCTGACACTCGATGAAGGCGCGAGCGCGATCGGCTGGGACGCAATGCTGCTCGGGCGCGCCGCCGCCGGCGAAAAGTGGACGCAAGGGCAAATCAAGGCGACATCGCGTATCGCGCATCGCAATGGTTCGACGCTCTGGTTCGAACGCACGCTGCTCGATGCGCGCGATCCGCTGCGCGACTCCGCTCAAGGTCTCGCGGGCTTCCCCGCTTACGGCACGCTCTGGGCGATCGGCCCCGCATGCGACGATGCCCTCGCCGAGACCCTCGCCGCACATCTTCCCTTCGACGATGAGCTCCGCGCAGGCGCATCGTGCGTCGCGCCGGGCGTGCTGATCGTGCGCGCGATCAGCCGCTCCATGGAACCGCTGCAAAACGCACTCACCGATTGCTGGTCGCGTCTTCGTCCGCTCGTGCATGGCGTCGATGCGCGACCTCTGCGTTTGTGGACTACCTAGTACGCACCAACGAAGCGCACGCGTCTGCACATCCGTTGTGCGCGGCGATATATGCGTAACCGGCAAACGCTGACAGCATAAGAAATAAGCATCGATGGCACGACTCTCGCTTTAAGCCTTCGCTCGAGAGCCGCGCATTCCAACGCGGCCGTTTAAGACCGAAGGATCATCGATGCTCACGACTTTTTCCCGCACGCGGCGCACCGCACTCGTCGCGCTGCTGCTTTCCCTCGCGCCTCTCGCCGCGCATGCCGACGCGCTCGACACCATCGCGAAGAACGGCACGCTGCGCGTCGCCGTGCCCGAAGACTATCCGCCCTTCGGCTCGGTCGGCGCCGACATGAAACCGCAAGGCTACGACGTCGACATGGCCGCGCTGCTCGCCAAGTCGATGAACGTGAAGCTCGAACTCGTGCCCGTCAACAGCGCGAACCGCATCCCGTATCTGACGACCAACAAGGTCGATCTCGTGATCTCGTCGCTCGGCAAGACGCCGGAACGCGAGAAGGTGCTCGACTTCTCGACGGCTTACGCGCCCTACTTTCAAGGCGTGTTCGGCCCCGCCGACATCAAGGTGACGAGCCCCGCCGATCTCACCGGCAAGACCGTCGGCGCCACGCGCGGCGCGCTCGAAGAGATCGCGCTCTCGCAGATGGCGCCCAACGCGACCATCAAGCGCTTCGAGGACAACAACGCGACCATCTCGGCCTTTCTCTCGGGACAGGTGCAACTGATCGCGGCGGGCAACATCGTCGCGGCGGCGATCCTGTCGAAGAATCCGCCGCGCCGGCCGGAAGCGAAGTTCATCATCAAGGATTCGCCGTGCTTCGTCGGCATGAACAAGAACGAGCCGCGCCTGATGTCGAAAGTGGACGACACCATCGCGCAGGCGAAGAAGGACGGCACGCTCAACACGATGTCGAAGAAGTGGTTCAACCAGCCGCTGCCCGCGACCCTTTGATCGGGAGCGCGGCATCGTATGGCCTATGAACTTCAATTCGCCGATCTAGCGCAGTACGCGGGCATGTTCGCGAGCGGCGCGGCGACCACGCTCGCGCTGACCGCCGTCTCGACCGCGCTCGGCGTGTCGGTCGGCGTGCTCGGCGCCGCCGCGCGCAACAGCCGGCATGCGTGGCTCGCGGCGATCGTCGGCGCCTATGTCGAAGCGGTCCGCAACACGCCGTTCATCGTGCAACTGTTCTTCGTGTTCTTCGGCCTGCCCGCGCTCGGCATTCATCTCAGCGAATACGTCGCGGCCATTCTCGCGATGACGCTCAATCTCGGCGCGTACTCGATCGAGATCGTGCGCGCGGGCGTCGCCGCCGTGCCGAAGGGTCATCTCGAAGCGGCGGCATCGCTCGCGATGTCGCGTGGCGAGACGTTCCGTCATGTCGTGTTGCCGCAAGCGCTCGCCAAAGTGTTCCCCGCATTGACGAGCCAGATCGTCATCACGATGCTCGGCTCGGCGGTCGTCTCGCAGATATCGGTGCCCGATCTTACGTATGCCGCGAGCTATATCCAGTCGCGCAACTTCCGCGCGTTCGAGACGTGCTTCTTCATCACGGCCGCGTATCTCGTGATGGCGCTCGCTCTGCGCGCCGCATTGAACGCCATGGGCAAGCGCTTTCTGATGAATCACCGGAGCGCCGCGCGATGATCGAATTCACGCTCGCGCAGATCTTCGAGAACCTGCTGCTCGCGGCGCGCTGGACCGTCGTGCTGTCGATCGTGTCGTTCGTGTTGGGCGGCATCGTCGGCTTCGTGCTGCTCGTCATGCGCGTGTCGAAATCGCAAGTGCTGCGCATGCTCGTCAAAGGCTATATCCAGCTCTTTCAGGGCACGCCGCTTCTCATGCAGTTGTTCCTCGTGTTCTTCGGCCTGCCCTTGCTCGGCATCGACGTGTCGCCGTGGCTCGCGGCGAGCGTCGGTCTCACGCTCTTCACGAGCGCGTATCTCGCGGAGATCTGGCGCGGCGCGGTCGAAGCGGTGCCGAAGGGCCAGTGGGAAGCATCGTCGTCGCTCGCGATGAGTTACATGGAGCAGCTTCGTCACGTGATCCTGCCGCAAGCGACGCGCATCGCGGTCGGCCCGACGGTCGGCTTCGCGGTGCAGGCGGTGAAGGATACGGCGCTCGTATCGATCATCGGCTTCACGGAACTGACGAAGGCTGGCACGATGATTTCGAACGCAACTTTCCGGCCGTTTCTCGTGTATGGGCTCGTCGCCGTTATCTACTTCTTGCTTTGCTATCCGCTGACGCGCTATGCGCGCACGCTCGAAAGGAAATGGAATGCCGCTCGTTGAAACCCGCAATCTTCAGAAGCAGTTCGGCGCGAATCAGGTGCTGAAGGGCATCGACTTCGCCGTCGAGCGCGGACAAGTCGTGTCGATCATCGGGCGCAGCGGCTCGGGCAAGAGCACGTTGCTGCGCACGCTCAACGGTCTGGAGAGCATCGACGAAGGCTCGATCGAAATCGACGGCGAGCATATCGATGCGCGTCATGCCGACCTGCGCGCGCTGCGGCTGAAAGTCGGCATGGTGTTTCAGCAGTACAACCTCTTTCCGCATCTCACCGCGGGCGAAAACGTGATGCTCGCGCAGACCGTCGTCAGGAAGATCCACAGGGCGAAGGCGCGCGCGACGGCGCATACCGTGCTCGAACGCGTCGGTCTCGGCGACAAGTTCGATGCTTTTCCCGATCAGCTTTCGGGCGGTCAGCAGCAACGCGTCGCGATCGCGCGCGCACTTGCGATGAAGCCGACCGTGCTGCTCTGCGATGAGATCACATCGGCGCTCGATCCCGAACTCGTCGGCGAAGTGCTAGCGGTCGTCGAAGACCTCGCGCGCGACGGCATGACGCTCATCATGGTCACGCACGAAATGCGCTTCGCGCGCAAGGTGAGCGACAAGGTCGTGTTCATGCATCAGGGGCGCGTGTGGGAATCGGGCGCGCCGGACGCCATCTTCGAGCGGCCGTCGACCGTGGAGTTGCAGCGCTTCATCCAGTAAGCCGAAAGCCGACCGAAAGCCCCTTAAAAGCGCATGAGACGCGGCATTCCGGTGCTAGCATTGCAAAGCCCGAAACACTTTTCTCCATAGAAGAAGCCCATGAAACTCACGCCCAGAGAAAAGGACAAGCTGCTGATCTTCACAGCGGCCCTGCTCGCCGAGCGTCGCCGCGCGCGCGGCCTCAAGCTCAATCATCCGGAAGCGGTCGCGTTCATATCGGCGGCATTGATGGAAGCGGCGCGCGACGGCAAGACCGTCGCCGAAGTCATGCACTACGGCACCACGCTGCTCACGCGCGACGACGTGATGGAAGGCGTGCCCGAGATGATTCCCGACATCCAGATCGAAGCGACCTTCCCCGACGGCACCAAGCTCGTCACCGTTCATCATCCGATTCCCTGACACCATGATCCCCGGCGAATATTTCATCGACGATGGCGAGCACGAGCTCAATGCGGGCCGCGAGACGGTTACGGTCGTCGTCGCGAATCATGGCGACCGGCCGGTGCAGGTCGGCTCGCACTTCCACTTCTACGAAGTCAACGCGGCGCTCAAATTCGAGCGCGAGAAGGCGCGCGGCTTCCGATTGAACATCGCGGCGGGCACGGCAGTCCGCTTCGAACCCGGTCAGGAACGCACCGTCGAACTCGTCGCGCTGGCCGGCGATCGCCATGTGTACGGCTTCAACGCGCTCGTCATGGGCCCGCTCTAAAAAAGGACAGATATGACGCTACGCATCGGCCGCCGCGCTTATGCGGAAATGTTCGGCCCGACCACCGGCGACCGCGTGCGCCTCGCCGACACCGATCTCATCATCGAAGTGGAACGCGACTTCACGACCTACGGCGAAGAAGTGAAGTTCGGCGGCGGCAAGGTGATTCGCGACGGCATGGGCCAGTCGCAGCGCCCGGCCGCCGACGTCGTCGATACCGTCGTGACCAATGCGCTGATCCTCGATCACTGGGGCATCGTGAAGGCCGATATCGGCATCAAGGGTGGACGCATCTTCGCCATCGGCAAGGCGGGCAATCCGGACATTCAGCCGAACGTGAACATCGCGATCGGCGCGGCGACGGAAGTGATCGCGGGCGAAGGCATGATCGTGACGGCAGGCGGCGTCGATACGCACATTCACTTCATCAGCCCGCAACAGATCGACGAAGCGCTCGCGAGCGGCGTCACGACGATGCTCGGCGGCGGCACCGGCCCCGCGACCGGCACCAACGCGACAACCTGCACGCCGGGCCCGTGGCACATGGAGCGCATGCTGCAGGCCGCCGACGGCTGGCCCGTCAATCTCGGCTTTCTCGGCAAGGGGAACGCGAGCCTGCCGGAGCCGCTGATCGAGCAGGTGAAAGCGGGCGCGATCGGCCTGAAGCTGCACGAGGATTGGGGCACGACGCCC
Source organism: Caballeronia sp. NCF2 (assembly GCF_023631205.1). Classification (NCBI taxonomy): domain Bacteria; kingdom Pseudomonadati; phylum Pseudomonadota; class Betaproteobacteria; order Burkholderiales; family Burkholderiaceae; genus Caballeronia; species Caballeronia sp. NCF2. The sequence continues at coordinate 68,561 of NZ_JALQDN010000022.1, forward strand.
GCCGCGATCGACAATTGCTTGAGCGTCGCCGACGACACCGACACGCAAGTCGCCATCCACACCGACACGCTGAACGAAGCGGGCTTCGTCGAAACGACCATCGCCGCGTTCAAGGGCCGCACGATCCACACGTATCACACAGAAGGCGCGGGCGGCGGCCATGCGCCGGACATCATCAAGGTCGCGGGCGAATCGAACGTGCTGCCCTCTTCCACGAATCCGACGCGCCCCTACACCGTCAACACGCTCGATGAGCATCTCGACATGCTGATGGTGTGCCATCACCTCGATCCGTCCATCGCGGAAGACATCGCGTTCGCGGAATCGCGGATTCGTCGCGAGACCATCGCGGCCGAAGACATCCTTCACGATCTCGGCGCGCTGTCGATGCTTTCTTCGGATTCCCAAGCAATGGGCCGCGTCGGTGAAGTCATCATTCGCACATGGCAGACCGCGCACAAGATGAAGGTGCAGCGCGGCGCGTTGCCCGAAGACAGCACGCGTAACGATAATTTCCGCGCGAAGCGCTATGTCGCGAAGTACACGATCAATCCGGCAATCACGCACGGCATCGCGCATGAAGTCGGCTCGATCGAGCCGGGCAAGTGGGCCGATCTGGTGTTCTGGGAACCCGCGTTCTTCGGCGTGAAGCCCGCGATGATCGTCAAGGGCGGCATGATCGCGGTCGCGCAAATGGGCGACCCGAACGCGTCCATTCCGACGCCGCAGCCAGTGCATTATCGCGAGATGTTCGCGACACGCGGCGGCGCGCTCGGCAAGACGTCGCTGACATTCGTATCGCAGATGGCGATGGAGGCGCGCATCGCGGATCGTTATGGCTTGCAAAAGCAGATCGTCGCGGTCAGGAACTGCCGCAATGTGACGAAGGCCGACATGATTCACAATGCATGGCAGCCGTCCATCAGCGTCGATCCGCAGACCTATCAGGTGATCGCCGACGGACAATTGCTCACATGCGATCCCGCCACCGTTCTGCCGATGGCGCAGCGTTACTTCTTGTTCTGATATGCGTACCATCGACAAACGTCTGACCGCGAAGCTTGCCGACGTCCTCAAAAAACGCGCGCCCACGCTGACTCTTCCCTTCGATGCGCGCTGCAAGAGCCGCCTCGCCGCCACGCTCGACAACGGCGAGGAAGTCGCCCTCGTCATGCCGCGCGGCACCGTGCTCGCGGATGGCGACATGCTCGTCGCCGACGACGGCGGCTTCGTGCGCGTCGTCGCGGCGGCGGAGGACGTGCTCATCGTGCGCGCGCCGAGCGTGCGTCTCTTGACGCGTGCGGCTTATCACCTCGGCAACCGGCATACGCCAGTCGAAGTCGGCGCGGAGTATCTGAAGCTCGAAGCCGATCCCGTGCTCGAAGACATGCTGAAGCGCCTAGGCGTGCTCGTCGCGCACGAATCGCAGCCGTTCCAGCCCGAAACGGGCGCGTACGGCGGCGGACACAAGCACGGCCACGACGAGACGTTCAGCGAAGACTACGCGCTCGCGCAGAAGGTATTCGACGAGCATCACGGGCACGATCACGATCATTCGTCGTGCGGCCACGATCATAGTCAAGATCATGGTCACGGTCACGGTCATCATCACCACGGCCATGCGCATCGCTGAGCTCACCGCGCTGTTGCATCTCGCGTCGCCGGCATTGCCGATCGGCGCGTTCAGCTATTCGCAAGGGCTCGAAGCGGCGATCGAGCACGGCCTGATCCACGACGGCGACAGCGCGCGCGACTGGATCGCGAGCGGCCTTTCCAGCGTGCTCGCGCGCGGCGAATTGCCGATGCTCGCGCATCAGATCGAACACTGGCGTTCGCACGACGTAGCCGCGCTGAACGCCGCGAACGATGAATACATCGGGAGCCGCGAGTCGGCGGAACTGCGACGCGAAACGGAGCAGATGGGCTGGTCGCTCGCGCAGTTGTGCGTGTCGCTCGAATGGGGCGACAAAGCACGCCGCGCGACGCTCGCCGCGATCAAGCCGATCGCGCAGCCGACCGCCTTCGCCTTCGCTGCGTTCGCGCACGATGCGGCACCCGACGCCGCGCTCGCGGCCTACGCATTCAGCTGGGTCGAGAATCAGGCGGCCGCCGCGCTCAAGGCCGTGCCGCTCGGCCAGCTCGCGGGACAGCGCATCATCGTCGCGTTGCGCGAGCCGATCGATGCCGCCGTGCGCCGCGCGCTCGATACAGCGCCTGAACAGATCAACACCTTCGCGCCGCAGCTCGGCGTTTTGTCCGCGCGGCACGAATCGCAATATTCGCGGCTTTTCCGCTCCTGAACCGACACTCCATGAACGCTCCCGCTTACTCTTCCGCCGCTCGCCGAACCAAGAAACTGCCGCCGTTGCGTGTCGGTGTCGGCGGGCCGGTCGGCTCCGGCAAGACCACGCTGCTCGAAATGCTCTGCAAGGCGATGCGCGAGAGATACGATCTCGTCGCCATCACCAACGATATCTACACGAAGGAAGATCAGCGCCTGCTGACCGTCGCGGGCGCGCTGCCGGCCGAGCGCATCATGGGCGTCGAGACGGGCGGCTGCCCGCATACGGCAATCCGCGAAGATGCGTCGATCAATCTCGAAGCCGTCGATCGCATGGTGTCGAAGTTTCCGGATGCGGATATCGTGTTCATCGAATCGGGCGGCGATAACCTCGCGGCGACTTTCAGCCCCGAACTCTCCGATCTGACTATCTACGTGATCGATGTCGCGGGCGGCGAGAAGATTCCGCGCAAGGGCGGGCCTGGCATCACGAAGTCGGATCTGCTCGTCATCAACAAGACCGATCTAGCGCCTCACGTCGGCGCGAATCTCGACATCATGGCGAGCGACGCGAAGAAGATGCGCGGCGAGCGGCCCTTCGTGATGTGCAATCTGAAGGCGCTCGATGGGCTCGACGAAGTCATCCGCTTCATCGAGAAGAAGGGTTTGCTGCTGGCTTGACGCGGAAAATCGCGTGACGACAACGCGTTACGGCAGCGCGATCGAATTCGATATCGAGACCGCGTTCTCGCCGACCTGCACGAAGTCGCGCTTCATCGCGACTTGCCATTGCAGGAAGTTGCGGCTGTTCGATTCGCCGGGAAGCATCCAGTCGTGCAGCTCGATGATGATGACCGGAAACATGTTCAACGCATCGCAATGGCGCGAGAACAGGTCGGCCTCCGCGCCTTCGATATCGATCTTCAGGATGAACGGCGTCGTGCCGGACGGCATCACGTCTTCGAGCGTGAGCGCATCGACGGCATAGCCTTTCTCGGTGGGCTGCTCCGCGGTGCGAAACGCCCACTCGCCGCCGCCCGGATCGTTCAGATAAAGCGTGCCGCGCTTGGCCGCGATCGCGGCGTTGAGCGGTTTGATCGACGGAAACGCCTGTGCATTCTTGTTGAGCAGCGCGAAATTCGATATGTCCGGCTCGATGGCGACGATCTTCGCTTTCGGATAAGTGAGCGCGTGCCACACTGCGGCGGCGCCGATATTGGCGCCCGCATCGACGATCAGCGGATTTTCGCAAGTCTCATAGAACGCGGCGATTTCCTTCGCGCGCATGAGATGATCCGTCGCGTATTCGCGAAGAAAGAAGATCTGCCGACAAACCGAGCGGTCCGCCGGACAAGGCCGGTATTCGAAGCGCCGATTGCCGGGAAGAATCAGGCCATGCGCGCCGTAACGGACGGTGCCCCATGCATCGGTCGGTCCTGGGGATGGCCGCAGCAGGCGCAACAGTCTTGGCGGCAACATGTCCTTGACGACGGACTTGATGAGATCTTGCATGCGCGTCCTCGAAGAAAATTGGAAGCACGTTCGCAGGCACCCGGCCGCTTGTTATGCGTTCGAAAGGATCGGCTCGAGGAAGTTCATTATCCTCCGAACTTACTTCGCAAGATTCATCTGAGGAAAAGCGCAGTTGGCGGCAGGAAACAGCGAGATCGCGTGGGATCACTTCGCCGCTTCGCTGTCCTCTTCAAGCAGCGCGCTCAGCACGCTCACGGTACGCTCCGTCGCGCCGCGATGCCGCGCCGCGAACGCCGAAGCCGCCGCGCTCATCGCGAGACGCCGCGCCTTGTCGCCGAAGATTTCGCGCAGACCGCGCGCGAGTTCCTGCGGATCCTGCACGCGCAACGCCGCGCCCGCCGCGATCGCATCGTTGGTCGCCTGCGTGAAGTTGAACGTGTGCGGGCCGATCAGCACCGGCACACCTGCCGCGCACGCTTCGATCAGATTCTGCCCGCCGAGCGGCAACAGACTTCCGCCGATGAACGCCAGATCCGCGGCCGCATAATACGCGCCGAGCTCGCCCATCGAATCGCCGAGCAAGACCTGCGCGCTCGCCGGCAACGGCTCGGGCACGTCCGCGCCCGAGCCCGCCGCGACGGGCTTCGGCGCCCACACCGACCGGCGCGCGCTCGTCAGCCCGAGACTCGCGATCAGCGCGGACACTTCGTCGAAACGCTGCGGATGACGCGGCACGAGAATCAGCAACGCATCGGGCACGTTGAGGGCCGAGAATGCGCGCAGCACGAGCGTTTCCTCGCCCTCGCGCGTGCTCGCCGCGACCCACACGGGCCGCTCGCCGATCGCCGCGCGCCACGCGTGACCGCGCGCGATCAGTTCGGGCGGCGCGGTCATGTCGAACTTCAGATTGCCGAGCACGGCGACATTGCGCGCGCCGAGCGCGGTGAGCCGCTCGGCATCGGACGGCGTCTGCGCGAGCACACGCGAAAAGCCGCCGAACACCTCGCGCACCGCGCGCCCGAACTTCGCCGCGCGCCGGTACGAACGTTCCGACATGCGCGCGTTCGTCAAGACGAGCGGCACGTCGGCGCGTTTGCATTCGTCGATGAGCGTCGGCCAGACTTCCGTTTCCATCACGATGCCGAGCGACGGCCGCCACGCGCGCAGAAAGCGCCGCACGAGAATGGGCAGATCGTAGGGAAGATAGCTGCGCAACACGCGGTCGCCGAAAAGCTCGACGCCGGTCGCGCGGCCGCTCGGCGTCATGTGCGTGAGCAGCACGCGCGCTTCGGGATGCGCTTTCATCAGCGCGTCGATGAGCGGCTGCGCCGCGCGCGTCTCGCCCACGGACACCGCGTGCACCCAGATGAGCGGCGCGAGATCGTCGGCGCGGCGCGGCGCGATGTGGCCGAAACGCTCGCCGATATGCTCGCGATAACCGCGCTCCTTTCGCGAACGGATGTAGAGCCGCAGCACCGCGAGCGGCGCGACGATCCACCAGAGCGCACGATAGACGAGCCGGAGCACGGAAGCCGATGCGCCCGGCGTAGCGGCGGACGAGGCGGCGCCGCTCAAACGAGCGCCCGGCCCTTCAGGCGTTCGAGAATGCCGAGCGGCGCGTGATCGGGGCGCGCCATCGCCTTGACGGGCAGGAAGAAGGTCTGCTCCATCATGAACTGGCCGGACATCACCGCATGCGAGGTGTGATCGGAAAAGCAGACCCACACCGAGCCGGGCGGAAACGGCATCGTCTCCTGCGGCGAATTTTTCTGATAGTCGAGATCGGCTTTCATCGCATCATGCAGATGCAGCATCAGATGGTCGTACTCGCTGCGCGGCGACTTCGTGATGTGCAGCAGATTCATCAGCCACGCCGAGCCGGGCGTCTGCGCCTTGATGCCGGGCAGGAAACGCTTCGCCATGTCCTCGAACGGCTCGCCGACGCGCCACACGCGCGGCGCGCCTTTCGGATTGATGTTCGTGAACACGCGCAAGATGCGCTCGCCGTGCGTTGGCCGCGACGGGAAGGCATCGACGTGAAGACGGGCATCGTCCTTTCGCCAGGATGTTTCGCGCGTCTCGACCTGACGCAGCCTGAGGCTCGTGGGCGCGACGCGCAGCTTGCCGTCGTATTCGGGAAAGAGCCCGTCGACGAGCGAACGCGCATGATCCTGAAAGCGCTTGATGAGCGAGCGCACCGCCGACTGCATCACGCTGTCGCCGAGCACGCCGTTTAACGCGCCGCCGTTGGGCGCGAGGCTGATGTTCTTGCGCTTCGGATCCGCGATGCCCGGATCGAGCAGCGAAAGCTCGCCGCCTTCGATCGGAAAGCGCAGGTTGGGGAAATACAGCACTTTGCCGTTCTCGACGCCGGCGAGCAGCGTCTCGCGCGGCACGGACAGGTTCTTGCCTTGCCAATCGCCCGAGGCGACTTCGATGATTTGAGATTCCGTCATGTGTCTACGACCTTGAGTTGCCCGCACACAGCGCAGCGCGGTGAAAACTACAGCAGGCCGAAGCCCGCGAGCGCGGTCTTCACTTCGGAAAGCGTCGGATGCCGGCTCGCGTCGCCGAGATTGACGACGTTCGGCGACCAATAGCCGCCGGTGCGCCATGCGGTCGAGAAATTGTACAACTCGACGGTCGGGCGCTTCAGCGCCGCGGCAATATGCACCAAACCGGTATCGACGCCGACGGTCGCCGCGGCACCGTCGATCAGCCCGACGACCGCGGGCAGCGACATCTTCGGCGGCACGATCGCGGCCGCGCCGAATTCCTTCGCGAGCTTTTCGCTCGTTGCGCGTTCGGCCTCGCTGCCCCACGGCAGCACGATCGACGCGCCGCGCGTCACGAGCGCTTGGCCCAGTTCGATCCACGCGGCTTCGGGCCATTGCTTGTCGGCGCGCGAGGTGGCGTGCACGAACACGACGTAAGGCACGGGAAGATTCAGCCCGAGCGCGGAGACGGCGAGCGTCGCGCGTCGCGTGTCGAGGCCGAAGTCGATGTCGTCGGTCGTTTGCGGCTTCGGCAGGTCGAGCGCCGCCGCCACGAGTTGCCGCGTGCGCTCGACGACGTGCGTGCGCGGTTCGATCGGCACGCGCCGGTCGTAGAAAAAGCGCACCGGCCATTCGTAGCCCGCGCCGTCGGTGCGATTGCCGAGGCCGACGAGCGGCCCGCGCGCCCAGCTCGCGACCCACGCGGTCTTGATGAGACCCTGGCAGTCGATGACGAGATCGTATTTTTCGGCGGCGAGCTCGCGCTTGAACTTGCCGATCTCGCGCCAGTTCGCCGGCGACGTGAACGCCTTGCGCCAGCGCCTGAGCGAAAACGGAATCGCGCGGCGCACGCCGTGTACGAGTTCGACAAGACTCGCGAAACTTTCCTCGACGAGCCAGTCGATTTGCACATCGGGATAGCGGCGGCGGATGTCGGCGATGGCCGGCATGTTGTGGACGACGTCGCCAAGCGACGACACGCGGACGATCAGGATCTTTTGCACGCTGAGATGGAGAAGCGCGGACGGCGCGGCGCGGTGAGCAGGAAAACGGGGATTTTAGCGCGGCGCGTTCATCGGATAAGCAAAAAAAGCGGCGCAATCGATTCGATTGCGCCGCTTTTCACCGGGCATCGAGTGACGCCCGCAATACTTAAAACGGCAACTGCGCGTCCGGCTTCTCCGCCAGAATCACCCGACGAAAATCTTCCTGAATGCGCTTAAGCGCCGCGTCGTTGTCCGCTTCGAAGCGCATCACGACGACCGGCGTCGTATTCGACGAACGCGCCAGCCCGAACCCATCCGGGTACTCGACACGCAGACCGTCGATCGTCAGCACGTCGTCTGCGCCAGTGAACTTCGCCGATTTCTGCAGACGCGCGATCAGCTCGAAATTCTCGCCCTCCTGCAACTTCAATTGCAGTTCAGGCGTGGAAAGCGAATTCGGCAGATCGTTGAGCAGCTTGCTCGGATCGGCCACGCGCGACAGGATTTCGAGCATACGCGCGCCGGTGTACAAACCGTCGTCGAAGCCGTACCAGCGATCCTTGAAGAACACGTGGCCGCTCATTTCGCCCGCGAGCGGCGCGCCCGTTTCACGCAGCTTCGCCTTCACAAGCGAATGGCCGGTCTTCCACATGACCGGCTCGCCGCCCTGCTCGCGCACCCACTTCGCGAGATTGCGCGTGCACTTCACGTCGTAAATGATCTGGCCGCCCTTGTTGCGCGACAGCACTTCCTGCGCGAACAGCATCAACTGGCGATCCGGATAGATGACCTGCCCGTCCTTCGTGACGACGCCGAGACGGTCGCCATCGCCATCGAACGCAAAGCCGACTTCCGCGTCCGTTTCCTTGAGCGCCTTGATGACGTCCTGCAGATTCTCCGGATGCGCCGGATCCGGATGATGATTCGGGAAGTTGCCGTCGATCTCCGTGAAGAGTTCGATCAGCTCGCAGCCGAGCGCCTTGAAAAGACGCGGCGCGAGACCGCCCGCGACGCCGTTGCCCGTATCGACGACGATCTTCATCGCGCGCACCGGCTTCACGTCCGACACGATGCGGTCGAGATACATCTGCGACACGTCGAATTCTGTGTACGTGCCTTCGCCCGTCGTGAAGTCGTTATCGACGATGCGCTTGTACAAGCCTTGGATCTGATCGCCGTAGATGGCCGCGCCGCGCAGCACCATCTTGAAGCCGTTGTAGTCGGGCGGATTGTGGCTGCCCGTCACGACGATGCACGAATCGACGCGACGCTCGCCCGAAGGCAACGGCAGCGGCACGCTCGCCGCGAAGTAGCCGACCGGAGTCGGCACCATGCCGATATCGACGACATCAACGCCCGCCGCGCGCAGGCCATCCGAGAGTGCGCCGACGAGTTCGGGACCGGAGAGACGACCGTCGCGCGCGACCACGACCGAATCGCCGCCCTGCTTTTTGATCTCGCTGCCGAACGACTGGCCGATGCTCTTAGCGACGTCCTTGTCGACCGTCTTGCCGACGATCCCGCGAATGTCGTAGGCCTTGAAGATGGATTGGGAAACTTGGCTCATGAGATGGCTACCTCCTCTCTATTAATTGATGGTTTCTCGGCGATGCAGCCATGAGGGCATGCAGGTCGTGACGGTTGGCGCGCCGCTGCAATGCACAGCGCGCGCGAACGACTGCCAGATGACGTATCGAATTCTGCCTATGCGTCTGGTAAACCAATACGAAAGAAACAATTCGAAGCAAATGGATGCAAAACCGGCGCAGCGGGCGGCCCACGGATCGCACTTATAATCGCTGTCTTTCGGCGCTCTGGTGGTTGCGCTCGCTCTGACGAAGCCGGTTGGAGCGTGCGCGTTCATTCTAATCCAATGCTCAAACGCTCTTTCGCCTCGATGCCTTCGAATGAGGCGCGTCTGCGTGCAAACACACAAAACTTGACCGATCGCTCGTTTGCGCGAGGCGGTAAGGCTTGGGTAGCACGCGCCGTGCCCGATTACGCCGAGCGCTTCACCGCATGAAGGCGCTCACGCGCTCCGGCAATCCGGACGTCGCCCGCGCGCTCGCCAACATCGTCTGGCTCGGGCTGGAGCGGCTCACGCAGATCGCGGTCGCCATCGTCATCTCCGGTTTGCTCGCGCGCTACCTCGGCCCGGACGACTTCGGCAAATGGCAATACGCGAACACGCTGCTGCTCGTCATCGCGCCGATCACGTGGGTGTGCGGCGCGGAGATTCTCGTGCCGACGATCGTCAACCGCAAGCCCGCCGATACCGGCGCCGTACTCGGCAGCGCGTTCGTGCTGCGCATGGGCGTGTCGGTCGTCGCACTCTGCGTAACGTGGATCTGGATCGCCGCCGGCGGCACCGACCCGATGGTCGGGCTGATGCTCGCCGGACTCGCCGTCACGATGCTCTTTCGCGAGCCGTTCATCGGCGTCGTCAATTCGTGGCTGCAAAGCCTCACCTACAGCAAGCCGCAGCTCATCGCGAGCATGGCGGCGGCCATCGTCAAGGCGGCGCTCGTCTTCGCGCTCGTGCGCTTCGCGGCCGCGCCGTCGAGCTTCGGCTGGCTCTGGGCGCTCGAAGCCGCGGCGATCAGCGCCGCGCTCGTCGCGTACTACGTGCGCCGTCACGGCGGCACGCTCGGCTGGCGTTTCGACCGCGCACTGTTCAGACATTTCGCGAGCGCGGGCACGGTGTTCTGGCTCGGCCTCATCTGCATGTATCTGTTCCTGAAGCTCGACCGGCTGATGCTCGCGCATCGCGTGTCGTTCGCGGAACTCGGGCTTTACTCCGCCGCGCAGCAGTTGAACGAGAACTGGATCGCGCTCGCGCTGATGCTCTCGCAGACCATCGCGCCGGCGTTCGTGTATCGCGTGCAGGAAACCGCGCGCCTGAAGCGCAATCTCGTGCGCCTCTTCGCGATGACCGCCGCGCTGATGATCGCAGGCGCGGCCGTCCTCGATGCGCTCGCGGGCTTCATCATCGCGCGCGTGTTCGGACCGAATTACGCGGGCGCGGCGGACATCTTCCGCTGGGCCGTGTGGCTTTCGGTGCCCGCGGGCATCGAAGCGATCGGCAATCTCGTCGTGCTGAAATATCAGGCGAAGTATGTGCTGCTGTCGAAATGGCTTTTCGCGCTCGCGGTCGCGTTCGCGGTGAACTGGTTCGCGATACCGCGCATGGAAGGCTACGGCGCGCTGATCGGACTCGCGGCGGGTTATGTCGCGGCGGCATCGGTGAATTTCTACTACATCCGTTTTCGGCTGCGCGCATGAACGAACTCCACGATGTCGCCGTGCTGATGCCCGCGTTCAACGGCCAGGCCGATGTCGAACGCACGCTCGCGTCGTTTCGCGAAACGTCGATGGTGAACGTGCTCATCGTCGACGATGGCAGCACGCCGCCTATCGTCGCGCCCGTCATCGACGGCATGAACATCGACATTCTGCGCATGCCGAAAAACGGCGGCATCGAGCGCGCGCTCGAAGAGGGCATCGCGGCGCTGCACGCGCGAGGCGTCCGTTACGCGGCGCGCATCGACGCAGGCGATCTCGCGACGCCCGCTCGCCTCGCGAAGCAGCGCGCGTATATGGAGGCGCATCCGCGCGTCGCGGTGCTCGGCATGTGGACGCACGTCGTATCGACCGATGGCGCGCCGCTCTTCGATCTCACGCCGCCCGCCGATCCCGCCGCGATCCGCCGCATGATGCTCGCGCGCACATGCTTCACGCATCCGTCGCTGATGCTGCGCATCGACGCCGTGATCGAAGCGGGCAACTATCGCGCGCAGTATCGCGCCGCCGAGGATCTCGATCTGATCCTGCGTCTGCTACAACGGCACGACGGCGCGAATCTGCCCGAGTTCGGTCTCTTCTACGAACTGAACGAAAGCGGCATCAGCGCGACCAAACGGCGTGCGCAAATCATGTCGACGCTGCGTCTGCAACTGCGCCATTTGCGCGTGACCAATCCGCTCGACTGGGCGGGCGTCGCGAAGAGCATCGCGCATCTCGTTTTGCCGTATCGCGCGTTGCGTGGATTGAAGGCGCGCTTGCTGAAGCGCGCATCCGCCGCGTGAACCTATTCCTGACTTCCGGATGACCAAAGAAAAGTCGAAGCTTCGTATCGCCCTCGTGTGCAACACGGCGTGGGCGATCTATACCTACCGGCAAGGCGTGCTGCGCATGCTGACCGCGCGCGGCGCGCAAGTCACGATCATCGCGCCGCGCGACCGCACCTTCGAGCCGCTCACCGAAATGGGCTGCCGCTGCGTCGAGTTGCCGGTCGCATCGAAAAGCACCGATCCGCGCGATGACCTCAGGACGCTCGCCGCGCTCTTTCGCGAATATCGTGCGACGCGTCCGCATATCGTCTTTCACTATACGATCAAGCCGAACATCTACGGCTCGCTTGCCGCGATGCTCGCGCGCGTGCCGTCGATCGCGGTGACGACGGGTCTCGGCTACGTCTTCATCCAGAAGAGCCGCACGGCGCAGGTCGCGAAGCGGCTGTACCGTTTCGCGTTCCGCTTTCCGCGCGAAGTGTGGTTCCTCAATCGCGACGATCACGAAGCCTTCCTGCACGAGAATCTGCTCGCGCATCCGGATCGCGCGCGGCGTCTGCATGGCGAAGGCGTCGATCTCGACGAATTCGCGTTCGAGCCGCTGCCCGCGCGCGAGGATTTCGTGTTCATCCTGATCGGCCGTCTGTTGTGGGATAAAGGCGTGGCGGAATATGTCGAAGCCGCACGCAGGATTCGCGCGAAGTTTCCGCACGCGCGTTTTCAGTTGCTCGGGCCGGTCGGCGTCGACAATCCGAGCGCGATCAGCCGCACCGACGTAGAAAAGTGGGAAGCGGAGCATATCGTCGAATATCTCGGCGAAGCGAACGACGTGCGGCCGCTCGTCGCCGCGGCGGATTGCGTCGTGCTGCCTTCGTATCGCGAAGGCGTGCCGCGCACGCTGATGGAAGCATCGGCGATGGGCCGCCCGATCGTCGCCACCGACGTTCCCGGCTGCCGCGAAGTGGTCGAGGACGGCGTGAACGGCCTGCTCTGCGAGGTCAAAAGCGCCGACAGCCTGACCGAAGCGCTCGAGCGCATGCTGACGCTCTCCGCCGACGAGCGCGCCGCCATGGCGCGGCGCGGCCGCGAAAAGGTCGCGAGCGAATTCGACGAAAAAAATGTCGTCGAACGCTACAAGGGCACAATACATGCCATTACCGGCATTTCACTTTGATTTCATGCAATCGGGAGAGCACAAGATGAATGGTAATCAGCCGACGAAGGGCACGATTCTCGTCACCGGCGGCGCGGGCTTCATCGGTTCGCATACGTGCGTCGAACTACTCGACGCGGACTATGGCGTCGTGGTCATCGACAATCTCGTCAACAGCCGCGCGGAGTCGTTGAAGCGCGTCGAGCGCATCACGGGCAAGAGCGTCACGTTTTATGAAGCCGATGCCCGCGAGGAAGCCGCGCTCAACCGCATCTTCGACGCGCACGCGATCACCGGCGCGATCCACTTCGCGGCGTTGAAGGCCGTGGGCGAATCGGTCGCGAAGCCCATCGAGTACTACGAGAACAACATCGGCAGCCTGCTCGCGGTGCTCAAGGTCATGAAAGCGCGCGGCGTGCGCAACTTCGTGTTCAGCTCGTCCGCGACGGTGTATGGCGTGCCGAAGAGCGTGCCGATCAACGAATCGTTTCCGCTTTCCGCGACGAACCCCTACGGCCAGAGCAAGCTCATCGCCGAGCAGATCCTGCGGGATCTCGAAGTGTCCGATCCGTCGTGGCGCATCGCGACGCTGCGCTATTTCAATCCGGTCGGCGCGCACGAGAGCGGTTTGATCGGCGAAGATCCGGCGGGCATTCCGAACAACCTGATGCCGTATGTGGCGCAAGTGGCCGTCGGCAAGCTCGCGCAACTGCGCGTGTTCGGCAGCGATTACGATACGCACGACGGCACCGGCGTGCGCGATTACATCCACGTCGTGGATCTGGCGCGCGGGCATATCGCGGCGATCGATGCGCTCAAGAAGCTCGACCGCAGCTTCGTCGTGAATCTCGGCACCGGGCAAGGCTATAGCGTGCTCGATGTCGTGAAGGCGTTCGAGGCGGCGTCGGGCAAGCCGGTTCCGTATGAGCTCGTGCCGCGCCGTCCGGGCGATATCGCCGCCTGCTACGCCGATCCGGCCGCCGCGGCGGAACTGATCGGCTGGCGCGCGGAGCATGGCATCGAACGCATGTGCGCGGATCACTGGCGCTGGCAGTCGCAGAATCCGCAAGGGTTCGCTTAAAAGCGTCGAGGCGCTGCGCTTTGCGCGCGGCGCCGCTTTTTTCCATCGGTTCTATTTCATGCTTAGTTTCGCGCTTGCTTTTCTGGTCTCGCTCTTCGTGACCTTGTTGATCGTGCGCTTCGCACACCTGCAGGAAGGCGTGCTCGGCGACACCGATCTCGCCGGCGTGCAGAAGTTTCACGCGCGGCCCGTTCCGCGCATCGGCGGCGTGGGCATCATCTGCGGGCTCACGGCATCGGCCGTGCAGTTGCGATGGGGCTATCCGGCCGTATCGGGCGGCATTCTCGGCATCGTCGCGTGCGGCTTGCCGGCGTTTCTCTCCGGGCTGATCGAAGACCTGACCAAGCGCGTCTCGCCGCTCGCGCGCCTCGTCTGCACGATGGCCGCCGCGGGCCTCGCCTATGCGTTCCTGAACATCGCGGTCACGCGCATCAGCGTGCCGCCGCTCGATTTCCTGTTGTCCTACGCGGTCATTTCATGCGCGGTGACGGTGCTCGCCGTCGCGGCGCTCGCCAACGCGGTGAACATCATCGACGGCTTCAACGGCCTCGCATCGATGGTCAGCTTCATGATGTTCGCCTCGCTCGCCTATGTGGCGTTCCAGGTGCACGATCCGATCGTGCTCTCCGGCTCGCTCATCATGATGGGCGCGGTGATGGGCTTCTTCATCTGGAACTTCCCCGCCGGGCTGATCTTTCTCGGCGACGGCGGCGCGTACTTCGTCGGCTTCATGCTGGGCGAACTCTCGATCATGCTCGTGATGCGCAACCGCGATGTCTCCGCGTGGTATCCGGTGCTGCTCTTCATGTATCCGATCTTCGAGACGTGCTTCTCGATCTATCGCAAGAAGTTCATTCGCGGCATTTCGCCGGGCATTCCGGACGGCGTGCATCTGCATATGCTCGTCTACAAGCGTCTGATGCGCTGGGCCGTCGGCGTGAAGAACGCGCATGAGCTGACGCGGCGCAATTCGCTGACGTCGCCGTATCTGTGGCTGCTGTGTCTCGTCGCCGTGATTCCCGCGACGCTCTTCTGGCGGCATACGGTGCATCTGTTCTGCTTCGTCGTCGTGTTCGCGGCAACTTACGTGTGGCTGTACATGAGCATCGTGCGCTTCAAATCACCGCGCTGGCTCGTGTTTCGCCGGCCGCACACGGTAAAGAAATGAAGCGACGCCGCCTGAGTTCCAGGCGGCGTTTTTCATTCGAAGCCTTATTTCAGGTGCTTTGCGAAGAAATCCGCAGTGCGGCCGTTGGCGAGTTGCGCGGCCGCCGCGTCGTAATGCGCGCCCTGATTGCGCGCGAACGCGTGATGACAGCCGGGATACGTGTACACCTCGACATTCGGCTGCCCCTTCACCGCCGCCAGCACGCGGTTGCGCGCATCGGCGGGAATGAACTCGTCCTCTTCCGCGAGATGCAGCATGAGCGGCACCTTGATCTTCGGCAGTTCGGCGAGGTATTGATCCGTGCCGCCGCCGTAGTACGAAACCGATGCGTCGACATCCGTGCGCGCCGCCGTCAGGAACGAGAGCAAGCCGCCGAGACAAAAGCCGACCGAGCCGATCTTGCCCTGCACTTGTGAGAGTCCGCGCGCGAAACCGATCGTCGCCGCGATGTCCTCGACGCCCGTGTTCACGTCGAATGCGTTGTAGTACTTGAGCGCCTGCTGCCATTCGGCTTCGGTGCGATCGGTGAGCTCGACGTTCGGCTCCAGCCGCCAGAAGAGATCGGGGCATAGCGCGACGTATCCCTGGCGCGCGTATTCGTCACAGGTTTCGCGCATGTCGGCGTTGATGCCGAAAATTTCCTGAATCACGATCACGGCCGGCGCGGTCGTTTGCGCGGGATATGCGACGTAAGCGTCGAAATTGCCATCGGGGATGGAGATGCTGAGCGTCTCGGACATGGGAAGTCTCCTGGATGATGAAGCGAGCCCATCATATCCAAACTTTCCCGCGCCGCGCTCGAAGCGGACCACTCATCTCGGCGATGATCGCGAGTCCCCGGATGAATCGAGCGTATCGATCGATCGGGGCCTTGCATGCGTGTCGCGCCGAACCGCCCATGCCATTTCCCTTCTGCGAGGGTCGATTGTTATCGAGTGGCTCGCGCGGCCGGAACCGCGCGTCCTCGTGGGCCTGCTTCCCCGGCATCGCGGGGCACCTCGTTCCGGCGTGTAGCACGCACATCGCGCATATTGAGTGGTCTCAAGCCGGATCGGACCGCTTCCGGCCATTGCATCTTCGGTCCATCGAACGGCGGCGATCCGCCAGAATGCCGTGCTTTGCGGACATCGATTCGAAGCGTCCGATGAAGCGTGGTCCGGCGCACACGCGCATCCGTCGTTTCGCGCCGAAGACTAGTCGCAAGACGCCGCCGCAACCGCGCACGACAAGAGCCGCTGCTATATTCGACGCAAAAAATAGGGGTGCCGGGGCTGTCATGCGCAACAAGTTCGCCGTCGTCTGGATCTGGCTTTGCCTGCTTCCGCTCGCGTTCGACTTACGAAGCGTCGAGACGGCCAGCAAGGCCATCGATGTTCTCCTCACCGTGACATCGATGGGCGCCGCCTGCGCGATGCTGCTCATCGCGCCGCGCTTCGCGCGCCGCTCGCGCATGCGCGGGTTCGTCAGCGCGCTCTTTCTGCTCACGATCTTCGGCAGCGTCGCAACCCAATGGCTGCAAGGCAACGACGCCGGCAACTACGCGCGCGTCGTGCTGCCGTTCCTCTTGATGCTGCTCGGCTATTTCGTAGGCTGCCGTCCGTGGGATGCGCAGCGTCTTGCGCAGATCGAACGCGCGATGGTCTGGTCGATGATCGCATCGCTCGTGTTCGGCGGCGGTTTCGGCATGGCGATGCCTGGCGGCATCGACACCTTGAGCATTCGCGTCGTCCCGGTCACGTTCCTTTGCCTGCAAGGGCTGTTGCTGCACGAAATCGTCTTCGCGCAGCGCATCGGGAAGCTGGCCGGGCTGTTTTTTCTCGCGACGATCGTCATCGAGATTCTGTTCGGCACGCCGGGCCTCCTGGTCGGCACCGTGCTGCTGATCGCTTATGCGACTTGGCTCGCCGCGCCTTCGCTGCGCGCGTTCTTCGCCGCCGGTCTGCGCGCGGCCACGATCCTGACGCTGCTGATCGCGATGGCCACCGCGACGGCCACGTTCTTTCCGACGATCGGAGCCCCGTGGATGAAGCGTCTGTCGCTCGTGCAGGATGCGCCGCCCGCACGCGATCCGGTGATGATCGCGCGTCTCGCGGAAATGAAGGATCAGGTCGATCAGACTACGTCGTCGGCGATGTCGACGATCGTCGGCATGGGCTACGGACACGACTATCGCTACGCGCCGTCGTATCTGCCGGATCTTGCCGGCGACATCAGCGAGCAGGACTTCTACACCTTCAAAAAATGGGCGGCCGGCCGCGACTTCTGGGTTTATCAGTTCTTCGCGGGCGGCGTGCTGTTCGGGCTCGCGCTGCCGATCGCCATTCTGTGGGCGCTCTGGCGCGGTTCGCGGGCGTATCGCGCATGGCGGCACAGCACGCCCGATGCGCCCTGGCTGCCGGTGCTCGGCCGTGCGCTCTTCGTGCTCGCTGCGCTGCCCGCGGCGTCGATCGGCGGTAATCCGCTCGGCGAGCGTTTTCCGGGGCTGATGTTCGGTGTCGCGCTGGGTCTCGTCGTCGCGTCGTATGCGCGCATCGCGCATGGCATCCACGCGCGCGCCGCCGAAGCGGCCGGTCGCACGCCGCAGCAAAGCGCGCCTTTTTACGGCGCGCCGCCCGACATGCATCCGCAAGACGGGCCGCTCACGGAGATACGTCCGGCGAATCCGCCGCGCGCGTCAGGTTCGCTGCCCGCGCAGTAAGGTCCGTCCGCTCACTGCGCGCGCAGATGTGCCCGCAGATAAGGCGCGAAGCCGTTTTGAACGGAGATGATCTTCGTCGCGCAGTCGTCGAAATCCGAGCCTCGCGCGCGCTCGTCCTCGAACATGCCCTTGCATTGCGCGAAGAGCGAGATCGTCGCGCCGTCGCCGTTCGGGACGCGCGTCGCCGAGAACACCGGCTTGCCGGTGTCCGAAGGCACGTCGGTTTCGATCGCGGCATTGTCGGCGCGTGTCAGGCGTTCCTTCGAATTCTGCTCGACGTAAGTCTTCGTGAGCTTCCAGGCCGCATCGCACTGCGCCGCGTCGCGGCATGCGACGGTCGCATTGCGTTGCGCCGTATCGAGCGATTGCTGCGAGAGCAGGAACGTGCGTTCCTTCGTCTGCTCCTTCTCGACGGACGAGCACGCGGCGGTGAGGACGATCGAAGCGACTGCGAGAGCGATGAGCTTTTTCACGGACGGAAAGCCAAAGAATCAGGTCGGACGGCGATTATAACGACGCCCGCTTTCGGCAACCATTTGCGTGCGGTATCGCGCGATCAGGAGGAGACACATGAAACACGCGCTTTTGTGGCTGGCCATCGCGGCCTTCGCGCCGTCGTTCGCGTATGCGGGCGATTCGGCCGATACTCCGTCGATGGACGCGCTGCTCGCGCAACAGAACGGCTATGTGGGCAATCCGGCGGGGGGCGCGCGGCTGCGTCCGGGCACGCGCAAGGCCGACGCAAAAGCGATGATGATGCCGCGAAGCGCGGCGGCGACGCTTTATCCGGCGCCTTCGGGTCTGAAGGCGCCGGCGTCGAATGCCGCGCGTGCGCGCGACATCTACAAGTCGCCGTATTGAACTGAGAAGACCTACTCCGCGATGCTCTCGTAGCTGTAATAGCCCGCGTAGGTGCTGCCCATCAGCACCTTCGATTGCGGCACATCGGTGAGGAGCACGCCCTTCATGTGCACGCCGCCGTGATAGAGGCGCTTCATCGTTTCGCCGATTTCCTGCACCTGATTCTTGCCGTGCCGCACGACGAGCAGGCTCGTGCCCGCGTGCCGGCCTATCACGGTCGCGTCGGTGACGGCGAGCACGGGCGGCGTATCGATGACGACGAGATCGTAGAGCTGCTTCAGTTCGCCGAGGATTTCGCCGAATCGATCGCTCGCGAGCAGCTCCGCCGGATGCGATGGCAGCGAGCCCTTCGGAATCAGATCGACGCCGGGCAACACGTCGTGAACGATGACGTCCATCGCGTTGGCGCCCATCAGCACGTCAGATAGGCCCGGCGTGTGACGCACGCCGAAGTGCGAGTGGATGTCGCCGCGGCGCATGTCGCCGTCGATCAGCAACACGCGCTTTCTCGTCGATGCGACGAGCGTCGCGAGATTCGCCGACAGAAACGACTTGCCCGCTTCGGGCCGCGAGCCGGTCAGCATCACGACGTTGTTGCGCGCTTCGCCGAGCTGCAGTTGCAGCGACGTGCGCAAGCTGCGAATGCCTTCGACGGCCGCATCCTCCGGCGCCTGCGCCGCGAGCACGTGCATGCCTTCGCGGCGCATGCCGACCTGACGTTGCAGACGAAGCTGCTGCGTGCTGCGCGGCACGATGGCGAAGACGCGCGTGCCCAGTTGCCGTTCGATGTCTTCGGGACGCTCGACGCCGCCCCACAGCGACTTGCGCACGAACGCCGCGATGATGCCGAGCACGAGGCCGATGCCCGCCGAAATCAGGATCACGAGCGCGCGCTTCGGACGCACGGGATCGTCGGCGGGTTGCGCGAGATCGACGATCCGCACGTTGCCGACCTGCCCCGCCTTCGCGATGCGCAATTGCTGCGCGCTGTTCTGCAGGTTCGCGTAAAGCTCGCTGCTCGAGCGCACGTCGCGCGTATAGCGCAGCGCGGTCTGCTCGGTATCGGGCAGCGTCGACACGTTCTTGCCGAGGCGGGTCTGCGCGGCGGTGAGCGATGCAATCTGCGCATCGAGCGCCTGCACCGACGGATGATTCGCCGTGAAGCGCAGCGACAGTTCCGCGCGCTGTTGCTGAAGATCGGAGAGCTTCGTCTTGTTGTCGACGATCTGCTGCAGGAGCAAGCGGCTCTCTTCGGAGAGATCGACGGAACCTTGCTTGTTGCGAAACGCGCTCAGGCGCTGCTCGGCTTCATCGAGCTGCTTCTTCACGAGCGGCAGTTGCTGCTCCAGAAACGCGAGCGTGTGCTCCGCTTCGGCCGAACGCTTCTGCGTGTCCTGCTCCACATAACGATTCGCGATGTTGTTGACGATCGCCGCGATTTGCTTCGGATTACTACCTTCCAGAGATACGCCGATGATGCCCGATTGCAGTGCGGTCTCCGCCACGGTCAGGCGCTGCTGAAGACGGTCGATGGTCGTGATCGTCGAGAAGCGTTGCAGTTCGAACTGCACGCCGGGCTTGCCGTCGAGCTTGTCGACCTTGAGCGTCACCGGGCCTTGCGGCGTCGCGCCCGACACTTCCTTGCCGACCTGCCCCGTCAGCACGACCAATCCGTTCGGATCGCGCAGTTCGTAAGCGCCGCGCTCGAGCGCGACGAGTGTGAACTTCCTGTCGTAGAGCTCCTTCGGCGTGTCGAAGAGCGGCACGTCGATGGCTTCGCCGCCCCACGCGAAGCGCGACAGATAACCCTGCGGAATCGGCCGGTTCAGCATCGCGAACACGTTGCCGACGAGCTTGCCCACGACCGGCAACACGCGCGGCGAGGCATCGATATCCAGATGCAGACGCCGCACCGTATCGTCGATGACGAGTCGTGAGCGCAGCAGTTCGATCTGCGCGGCAGTCGAAGTCTTCGTTTCGGTGAGTTGCGGAACGGCGGCTTGCAGCGCCTTGGCGCCGGCGTTCGCCTTGTTCGTGTTGGCCGGCTCATCGACCTGGATCATCGCGTCGGCCTTGTAGGTCGGCGTCGCGAGATACGCGTAAGAGGTGCCGAGCGCAATCACGGCGAGCATGACGAGCGTCACGAGCTTCCAGTTGAGCATCGCCGCGGCCAGGTAATCGGACAGGCGCAGTTCGTCACCCGTCGATACGTCCACGTATCGCGTATCAAAGTTCATCGACATGATCTCGCTCGCTTATATTTTTTAAGTCGAACCATGATGCTCCGGCGCGCCCCGCGCGCGCCGGTCAGACACTTGATGCCAGATGCTTACTTCGTCAACACGGCCGCCGTCAAACCAGCGTTGATCGCCGGCAGCAGCAGGTTGAGCACGCGCGAGAAGCGCACGAGCCCGTTGTTGTCGACATAGACGACGTCATGCGGCTGCAGCTCGAAGTTGTTCGCGAGCAGCATCGACACCGGCGACAGCGCGTCGAGCTTGTAGACCTCCGGCTGGTCCGTCGCGCCGTTGCGGATCACGTACAGCTCGCGCGGGTTCGACGTTTCCGGGTTGAAGCTGCCCGCCTGCGAGATCGCGTCCGACAGCGTGAGCTTGCCGTTGCGCATCGGGATGACGGTGGCCGGCTTGGTCACTTCGCCCATCACGTAGACGCCGTTTTCGTCGCGCGAATCGACACGCAGCGCATCGCCCGGCTTGAGCATGATGTCCGACGGGCTGCGGCCCTTCGACGTCATGCCGGCCATGTTGATGTGATACGTGACGCCATCGCGGATCAGCGTGACGCGGCTCTGATCCGCCGTCGTCGCGAAACCGCCCGCGCGGCCGATCGCCTCGGTGAGCGTCATCGGAATGTCGTTGATCTGCTGCGCGCCCGGCGTGCGGACATCGCCGTCGATATACACCTGCGACGCGCGGAACGACGCGACGCGCACCGTCACCTGCGGCTTCACGAACACCTTCGACAGCTCGGCATACAGCTCGCGCTGAACCTGCGTCTCGGTCTTGCCCGCGACGTGCAGCGGCTTGTTCACGTACGGGAATTGCAGATTGCCGTCGGCATCGACGACGAAGCCGGGCGCGGCATCCGACGTGCGCGTCTGGTTCGCCGGCTGGCCGAGCGCCGCGACGAGTTCCGGGTGATCCCAGACCGTGATCTGCAGCACGTCGCCGACGCCCAGCTTGTAAGGCGCGGGCTTGCCGTAGAGCGAGGCGTTCGGATCGCCCGTCACGGACGGCTGCGCGGCGCGCATCTTCTTCACGAGCGCGGCGTCGATCGTCGTGATCGGAATGTTGGTGGTCGTGGCCGGATCGCCCTGATCGTTCGACGTTTCGACGAGCTGGGCGGGCTTTTCCATGTGCATGCCCGGCGAGAGCCCGCAACCCGTCAGGATCACGGCGACGGAAGCTGCCGCAGCCAGGCTCGTGAGGCGGAAGATACGCGACACGTTGGTGTTGGCGGCCATGGAGGTGGTGCCCGGTTGTTGTTGGTTGTGCATGATGGTCGTCCCCTGCATCAGTAAGCGTTGGTGTGGCGTAGTCCCTTGAAGATCGTTGCGGCGATGATTCTCATATCGAGTCCGAACGACCAGTTACCCAGATAGTACAAATCGTGAGCGACGCGTCCTTCCATCTTTTCGATCCGATCCGTTTCCCCACGAAAACCGTTGACCTGGGCCCAGCCGGTGATGCCTGGCTTGATCCGGTAACGATGGATGTACCCCGATACGACCTTCTGATACAGGTCGTCATGTTCGAGCGCGTGTGGACGCGGGCCCACGACCGACATGTCGCCGCGCAGAACGTTGAAGAACTGCGGCAGCTCATCGAGGCTGGTGCGGCGCAGGAACGCTCCGACACGGGTCACGCGCGGATCGTTGCGCGTGGCCTGGCGAAGCACTCCGGCCTGTTCCGTGTGCAGGCGCATCGAACGGAACTTGTAGATGGTGAAGACGCGGCCATCCGCGCCTTTGCGGTTCTGCCGGAACAACACCGGCCCGCGCGAAGTGAGCTTGATTGCGAGCGCGATGCAGATGAGCGCCGGCGAGACCGCGATGATCGCGCCGAGCGCGAACAGGCGGTCGAAGATTTCCTTTTGCAGCTGCGCCGACGCCGACAACGGCGTCGCGACGAGATTGATCGCGGGCTGGCCGAGCAGATCGGTGACGCCGCTTTCGAACAGCGCGAGGCTGCGCACGTCGGGGATGAAGCGCACGTTGATGAGATCGTCGCGGAATTCGTTCACGAAGCGCAGGATCGTGGGCTCCTCCGACAGCGGCAGCGCGAGCCACACTTCATGGACGTTCTGCGCGCGCACGAAGGCGACGAACGCGTCGAAATCGTCATACACGGGCAGGCGCGTGTTCAGACGCGACTTGCCCGCCGCCGCGTTGAACGCCGCGCACATGCGAAAACCGGTGTCCTGCGAACGCTCGATCTTGCGCAGCATCGAATCGCAATGTCTGCCGCAGCCGACGATCGCCACTTGCTGCAGGTTCAGGCCCGCGTTGCGCATGTGCGCGAGAATCGCGTGCGTGATGAGACGGCCGGCGATCATGAGGCCGCCGGACATCGCGGTCCAGTAGGCGAACCAGAGGCGCGACACGTAGTCGAGCCGATGCAGCGAGAACATCAGCGCGAGCGCGCAGCCCTGCACGACGAGCCAGCCGAGCGAGACCTGACACGCAAGCTGAAGCTTGCTGCGGCCGCGCCACGACTGGTAGACGCCGAAGCCAGGAAAGAGCGCAAGCGAGAACGCCGCCGCGAACGCGACGAACGCCACCGAATAGGTGTGTGCCTCGATGTACTCGAACCTGATTTGCGACGCCACTGCCGCACCGCCGACGATCATCAAGACGTCGAACAGGCGCGCGAGCAATCCCTGTAAATCGCGCATGTTTTTTTCCCCGGAACGCAATCAGCCCTTTACCGCCCTTCAGTCTCCTCCTCGCGTTAGCCCCGTCTTCTTCTTGTGAACGGTTGCAAGAAAGTCTTCTGCCTTCGAACGCTCAACTGCGCCCGTAGGTGTCGTCGAAACGCACGATGTCGTCTTCGCCGAGATAGCTCCCCGACTGCACTTCAATGATTTCGAGCGGCACCTTGCCCGGGTTCTCCAGACGATGCCGCACGCCGAGCGGAATGAACGTCGATTCGTTCTCGGAGAGCAGAAACTGCTCTTCGCCGCGCGTGACGAGCGCCGTGCCGCACACGACGATCCAGTGTTCCGCGCGATGGTGATGCATCTGCAGCGACAGCTTCGAGCCCGGCGACACCACGATGCGCTTGACCTGGAAGCGCTCCCCGTGCTCGATCGAATCGTAGAAACCCCACGGGCGGCGCACCTTGCGATGCGTATCCGCTTCGGGCGCGTGCTGCTCGCGGATGCGCGCAACCAGCCCCTTGATGTCCTGCACGCGCGAACGGTCCGCGACGAGCACGGCGTCGTCCGTCTCGACGACGATCACGTTGGTCGTGCCGACACACGCGACGAGCCGTCCGCCTTCGGAGCGCGCATAGCTCGATGTCGCGCCTTCGAACACGACGCGGCCGCTCGCGACGTTGCCCGATTCGTCCTTGTCCATCGCGTCCCACACGGCGTCCCACGAACCGAGATCCGACCAGCCCGCGACGAGCGGCACGACCACGCCGTCGCACGGCTTCGTCGGCGTGCCGATGTGCTCCATCACCGCATAGTCGATCGAGTCGGACGGCGCGCGCCCGAACTGCGCCGCCTGCGGGCGGAAGAACTTGCCGTCGGCCTCGCCCTCCTGCGCGGCGGCCGAGCACGCCGCGTGCATGTCGGCATTGAGCTTTTGCAGCGCCGCGAGCCACACGCTCGCGCGCACGACGAAGATGCCGCTGTTCCACCAGTACGTGCCCGCCGCGACGTATTGCGCCGCGAGTTCCGCCGCCGGCTTTTCGACGAAGCGGTCGATCTCGTGCGCGCCGTCATCGAGCGCCGCGCCCAGACGGATGTAGCCGAAGCCGGTGTCGGGGCGCGTCGGCGGAATGCCGAGCGTCGCGATCACGCCGCGCTCCGCATGTTCCGCAGCGATCGCGATCGCGCGATGCAGCGCCGGAATATCGGCGATGGAGTGATCCGCCGGCATCGCGACCATGATCGCGTCCTCGCCGTCCCTCACGGCGGCAAGTGCCGCGAGCGTGAGCGCGGGCGCGGTGTCGCGGCGCGCCGGCTCGACGATGATGCGTGCATCGACGCCGGCTTCGCGCGTCTGTTCTTCCGTCGTGAACCGATGCTCTTCGCCGCACACGATGATCGGCTCGCCATCGACCTTGAAGTTGCCGGCAAAGCCTTTGAGCCGCGACACCGTCGCCTGGAGCAGCGAGTCACGTCCGACGACGCCGATCAGCTGCTTCGGGAATTGCTCACGCGACATCGGCCACAGGCGCGTGCCCGAGCCGCCGGCGAGGATCACAGGGACGAGGCGGCGGCACGGCCCGGCCGCCATGGCCGGGCCCGCCTCCACACCTGCTGCTCCCTGCTTCACCCCACCTTCCGTGCGTGCTTCATTCGTCATAAAGAACTCCTGCCTGCCTGTTCGTCCGAACGGCGAACCGTTCGGGAAATGATTAAGTGCCGGACCGATCGGGTCCGGCCAAAGGTCCGACGTTTTACGCCATGGTCGGGCTCAGAGCGGCCCACGTCACATAAGCGCGCGGGTCAGCCGTTCGCCTCGCGTCTGCTCTGCATTCGGTACTCCGTCGGCGAGATCAGAAGGCGCTTGCGGAAAATCTTCGCGAGCCTGTCGCCGTTGCCCATGCCGCTTCTGCGCGCGATCTTGTCGACCGGCAGTTCCGAATCCGTCAGAAGCGCACAGGTCACGGCGAGGCGCGCCTGCAGCAAATAATCGGACGGCGTGATTCCCATCTCGATCTTGAAGCGGCGCAAGAAGTTGCGCTCGCTCATCGCGGCCACCTGCGCCGCATCGACGACCGAAATCGGCCGTTCGCAGTTGTCCTGCAGCCAGCGCGCCGCCGCGCGGATCTTGTCGCCCGCCGACGCCACGCCGCTGTCGCCGAGGATCGACACGAGCTTCGCGGCCGAACCGGGCATCAGACGTTCGGCGACGCTGCGCGACACGTCGATGCCGAGATCGCGCTTCACGATCAGAAGCGCGCCCTTCATCGACTCGTAGCGGTCGCCGGCGTCGCCCTGCTGCTCGTCGCGCACGAGTTGCATCGCGTTGCCGTAGCGCGCCTGCGCGTCCTGCGCCTGACCGATGCCCGCGGCGTCGAGCACCTTGCGGCCCTCGGAAATCGCGCGCACGACCGTGGTCTTGGTCTGCACGCGACGCAGCCATTCGATGATGCGATCGTCCTTCGCCGCTTCTTCCGCGCCACGGCCGCCGGCGACGAAAAGCGCGTCGAAGCCGCCGTAGTGGCGCGCATCGAGACCGTCCGTCCAGACGCGCACCGACGACGAGCACGCCACGTTGCCGCCTTCGACCGACAGGAACCGCACGTCGTACGTGCAATCCGGCCGCGACTTCGCCGACGACAGCTCGTTCGCCATGTGGAAGACCTCCGCGACGATTCCCGCGCCGAGCAGCGAAAAGCCGTCGAACAGCAGGATCGCGACCTGGCGCACCTCGGTCTGCGAGGCGTTCGACGCGGGAGGCGTCCAACCCATGACTGCGGGTTCAAGAGTGGCGTAAGGCATGGTCATCCTCTGCAGCTTGTTTCCTGGAAGGCGCGGAAGAGTTGTTCGGTCATTGCGGCGCATCAATGGACTTCCCGAACTTCGCCGGGTTGCCGTGACCGATTGGAACGAAGTGTTGGCGGAATCGATCCGCTGGCTTGAATAATAAGCAGACAATGTTTTTTGTGCTCTGGATTTTCGCGCTTAAACCACAGAATCTGTTCCGCTATGAGGGTGAGCGCACATTGAAATCCTTCCCCAAATTCCGGAAAGCCTGCATTCAATGCATGGAAAACAAATACGGATTTGTCATACAACGGTTGATTCGGCGGTTTAGCTCAATCTGATTCCCGTGCCGCCAGATCGGACACAGCGTTGCTCACTAAGCTCCACAGGACGGTCCTGCGCGGTCCACCGGATGCGATGGCCGCCAAGTCCGATCATTCGAATTGATTCATTTTTGAAACATCGATGTGTGCGAAAGCGGACGTTCGTACCGCTGCAATCGGAAAATTTTGGTTTCGCCGTTACATTTAGGAACGATATGTAATGCGCATTTCAGACGCCGATTAAAATCCGCGAACGGCTTCGACATTAATACTCAATGATTTTCTAATATCGCAAACGAGGCCCCCAACGTGATTTTTGATTAACCGGTTTTATTTTTATTCAAAGGCATAATGCGGTATTTTCATATGAACTTAGATGCTGCATTGCAGCGAAGGCGAGATCGTGTCGAACCTGCATGCACGCGGGACTCCGGCGCTGTCACCGTCCGCCATCGGCTAGTATTTTTGCGGCGGCGCACGCTTTGACACTATTTGCCGAATCGCCCAATTCTTGTTTTGCAATGATCGGCTGAATGCGGCTCGAATCGCGCGTACGTTCGCAATCGTCTTCACGCAAATTTTCGTACAGCGCGCGGACCCGCAAATCGGTCAGGTTTGCCGCCCGCGCTGACAATGTGCTGACCGTTGCTCGTCAGCCTTGCTTGTTTCAGTCGTGAAATTCCCTCGCGCGTGCGCGCACGCACGGTCATGCGGCGTCGCAGCGGGCATCGTGTGCGCGACGCACGACTCACCGAAGCCAACCCGGAGCAACGATGCTGAGCAACGCTGATTTCCTGACGGTCGTGCGGCTCGCGCCGCTCGTGGCGATCGATCTGATCGTCACCGATGGCAACCGGCGCATCCTCGTGGGACATCGGCGCAACCGGCCCGCGCAGGGCACATGGTTCGTGCCGGGCGGCCGCATCAGAAAAGACGAATCGCTCGATGCCGCCTACAGGCGCATCGTCAGCAACGAGTTGGGCGTCGCGAGCGCGCAGCGTTCGGCCGCACGCTTCTTCGGCGTCTACGAGCATCTCTACGACGACAACTTCGCGGGCGCCGATGGCATCGGTACGCATTACATTGTGCTCGCCTACGCGCTGACGCTCTCGAGCAAGGTTCCGATCGGCCGCTTCGATCAGCACAGCGGCTATCGATGGCTTATGCCCGACGAACTGCTCGCGCGCGACGACGTGCACGAAAACACCAAGGCCTACTTCCGCTGATCCGCGCGAAAAGGCGCGTACCGAGATCATCTGCCAACACTTCGTCAATTTCGGACTCGGCGCGCGGCGGCTGCCGGGCGCCGCGTATAGTGCGCCCATGTAAGCTCACTTTCCCGCTACTTACGTTCCTGCATCGATCGAACCCCGGCCGGGCACGACGCCTGCCGCGGTTCGCACAGGGAGAAGTCGATGGTGTACGCCAATGGTACGGGCCGGCTTCAGGTCGTGCGCGCGGTCGCGCCCGACGTGCCGTCCGCCGATATGACCAGCGCGGCGAAGCGAATCGGCATTCTGATCTTCGAGGACTTTTCGCTCGTCGAAGTCAGCTCGATCTCCGAGGTCTTCTCGGTCGCGAATCAGGTGCATCTGCCCGCCGACGCCAACGCACGCGCGCAGGCGCCGAATTATTCGCTGATGTTTCTGTCGAGCGATGGCGGCAGCGTGGCGAGCAGTTGCTCGATGCGGATCTGGACCGAGAGTCTCGAAACGCGCTGGATGAACGAATGCGACGCGCTGTTCATCGCGGGCGGCGTGGGCGCGCGTCATGCGCGTAACGATGCCGCGCTGCGCAAGCGCCTCGCGCGCGTGGCGCCGAAGATTCCGTTCATCAAGGCGATCGGCGAAGGCGCGCAGATTCTCGCCGCGGCCAATCTCGACGTGCAGAACCGCACGCTCGATTTCGCCGGTGAGCCGCAAGGCCGCGCGCTTGCGCCGGCGTTGTCGAATCCGCTTTTCATCGCGGAACAAACGCTCACGCTCGACGATCCCAAAGGGCCGATCGCGGCGGCGCTGTCGATCATCAAGCGCGATCACGGCGCGGCGCTCGCGCGTGAAGTATCGGAGCGCTCCATTCCGGGCGCGTGGCAGAAGCTCGCCACCGTGCTCGACGATACCGAAGCCGGCAGCGTGCGCCAGAAGATCGACGCCGCCGCGCGCTGGATCCGCGAGAACTACGTGCGGCCGATCTCGATCACCGATGCGGCGCGCGTCGCCGCGATGAGCGAGCGCAATTTCCTGCGCCGGTTCAAGGCGCAGATCGGGCTGACGCCGTCGGAATATCTGTTGCGCGCGCGGCTCGATGCGAGCTGCATGTTGCTGGCCGCGACCGATCTGCCGGTCGACAAGATCGCGCGGCGTTGCGGCGCGGGCAGCGGCGACGGCCTCGCGAAAATCTTCCGCAAGCGGCTCTCGATCTCGCCGACCGAATACCGGATGGCAGGCCGCCGAAAACAGGGCGACGGTTCGTAAACGTCCGGAGCCGGCCTAGAACAAATACGCATGGAATCAAAGGTACTCTGGACGCTTTCGAATCTCGGCGACGCGGCCTTTCTGCTGCCGCTCGCGCTCGTCTGCGCGCTGTGGCTGCGCACGGTCGACGTGCGCCTCGCGGTGCGCTGGGCCGTGCTGCTCGCCATCGGCATGGGGCTCGTCGGTCTGTCGAAGATTCTCTATGCCGGCTGCGGCGTCGAGATCGCCGCGATCCAGTTGCGCATGATCAGCGGACACACGATGCTCGCCGCGTCGATCTACACCGTCGCGGGCGGCTTGCTGTTCGGCGCATTCGGCGGAAGCTGGCATCGGCTGGGCGCGGCGGGCGGACTCGCGCTCGCGGCGGCCATCGGCGCGAGCCGCATCATGCAGGACGCGCACACGCCCGCCGAAGTCGTCGCGGGCTGGGTGCTCGGCGCGGTCATCGCCGCCCTCTTCCTCATGCGCGTCTTCGAAACGCCGCGCAAGATGCCGCGCGCGCTCGTCGCGGGTTGCGCGCTGCTGGCGGTTTCGTCGATCGCCTACGGCCATCACGCGCCGTTCCAGCGGATGATCGAGCACTATTCGTGGCGGCTCTGTCAGGGACTCGGGCTCTGAGCTTCGCGTCAGTTCACTCGCAGCGCATGGGCTGACGAACTTCAGTATGATCGCAGGCTCTTTTCTCTCGCGCGCCCATAGAGGCGCGCGATCACGTTTCCGGGATCGAGCATGGACCGCTTCCTTGCAATGAAAGTCTTCGCGCGAGTCGTCGAGGCGGGCAGTTTCTCCAAGGCAGCCGATGCCCTGCGCCTGCCGCCCGCGAGCGTCTCGCGCACGCTTCAGGCGCTCGAAGCGCATCTCGGTGCGCGCCTCATCAATCGCACGACGCGCAGCATCAGCATCACCGAAGACGGCGAAGCCTATTACGAGCGCTGCGTGCGCGTGCTCGGCGAAGTGGACGACATGGAAGCGTCGCTGTCGCATTCCAAGCTGAGTCCCAAGGGCAATGTCAAAGTCAGCCTGCCGCAAGTGATGGCGAAGAACACGATCATTCCCGCGCTGCCGGAATTCTTCGCCGCGTATCCGGATATCGGCGTCGAACTGGTGCTGACGGACCGGCAAGTCGATCTCGTCGAGGAAGCGGTCGATTGTGTCGTGCGCGTGGGCGCGGTCGGCGATGTCGGGCTGGTCGCGAAACGCATCGGCGCGTATACGCAGATCACTTGCGCGTCGCCGGGATACATCGAAAAGCACGGCGAGCCGACGTCGCTCGATGACCTCGAGCAGCATCTCGCCGTCGGCTATGTGCTGAACAATTCGGGACGCGTGCGCAACTGGGAATTCGTCGTCGATGGCGAAACCCGCACCATCGCGATGAAGCACAAGATCGCCGTGAACGACGGCGATTCGTATATCGCGGCGGGCGCCAACGGGCTCGGGCTGATTCAAAGCTCGAGCTATACGCTCGATCCGCTCGTCAGAAGCGGCGCGTTGAAGGAAGTGCTACGGGAATATCCGTCGTATCCGCGCGTGGTGTCGGT
Source organism: Caballeronia sp. NCF2 (assembly GCF_023631205.1). Lineage (NCBI taxonomy): Bacteria > Pseudomonadati > Pseudomonadota > Betaproteobacteria > Burkholderiales > Burkholderiaceae > Caballeronia > Caballeronia sp. NCF2. The sequence goes on from NZ_JALQDN010000022.1 coordinate 98,848, forward strand.
GCTGTATGCGGCCAACCGGCATCAGCCGAGGCGCGTGCGCGTGTTCATCGACTGGGTTGCGGAGTTGTATGCGCGCCTGCCGTCGTTTCAGGTGAGCAAGGGAAACTGAACGCGGGCGTCGTTTGCGGCGATGCATCCGCGAACGGCATCGCGCGCCAGTCGTAATCGCGATAAGCGCGCTCGAGCGCGCGCAGATCGGCGGGCCGCGCGCTCGCGTGCACGCCCTCCAGATGCGGCAAGCTGAATTCCACCTTGACGCAGTTCGCATAATCGCGCGCGCGCATGTTGGCGGGGATCGTCGTGAAGAACGCGGTCGTCGGCACGTCGAATCCCGCGCCGGCGTGTAGCGCCGCCGTATCCGCCGTGACGAGATAGCGCGCGCGCCCGATCCACGCGAGGAAATCGTCCGTGTCGATGCAAAACGGCGCGATATCGCGATAACGCGGATCGTCGACGGGCCCGAAACCCATCACCGGCAGGCCGGTTTCATCCGCGAGACGCGCGACGATACGCGCGCGCATCGACGCCGGAATGCTGCGCACCGGCGTGCTCGCGTTCGGGCAGAACAGCGCGTAAGGCTCGTTTGCGATCGGCTTGAGCGGCACATCGGCGAGCCAGCGATTGCGCTTGTCGGCGGCGGCGATGGTCGAAGGCGCGATGCCCATCGCCCAAAGGAAGAAGTCGATCATCGGCATCGAGGCGAAGCGCGGCCAGAAAAGCTGATTGCCGATGTCGATCTTCGGTTCATCGGCGGGCAGGCTCGCGAGCGGCACGGGCAGACCGACGATATCGGCGAGACGCGGCGCGGCAAGCTCGTAAAGACGCTGCACGTAGCGCGGCGCGCGCGCCGGCCGATAGATCGTGAACCGAAGATGCGGATAGAGGCGCTTGACGGCGGAGAGCGCCGTAAGCCCGATGATCGAATCGCCGAGCGTGACGCCGAACGCGTTGACGAGATGCACGCGGCGCTCGCGCGCATAGTCGGCGTCGAAGTGTTCGCGGCCCGCGTTCAGGATGGTGGCGGGCAGCGCGGAGAACGCGGATGCATCGGCGTGCGCGACTTCGAGATCGTAAGGCGCGACGATCTCGCCGCTTAGCGATAACAGCGATCCCGCGTGGGTCAGCGCATGAACTTCGTCGAGCGTCGTCATGCGTGACCCCGTTGCGGTCAGCCGGCCGCGCCGCGTTCGTTCGCCGCCTTCGCGACGGGCACGCTTTGCAGCACGGGCATCGTCGCCGTCTGATACTCGGGCACCCAGCGGCGCAGATCGCGGCGCACTTCTTCGTCGGAGAGCACGCGATGCTGCATCAGCCAGGGCAGCAATTCGTCGATGAAATCGTCCGGCACGCCGCGCGCCTGCGCGATGCGCAGCTTCGGATGCGGCGTGCGCGTGGTGGTTTCGTCGTCGGCGAGCAGTTCTTCGTAGAGCTTTTCGCCCGGACGCAGCCCCGTAAACGTGATGCGGATCTGCTCTTCCGTGAAGCCATAGAGACGGATGAGGTCGCGCGCGAGATCGACGATTCTCACGGGCTGGCCCATGTCGAGAATGAAGATCTCGCCGCCGCGCCCCATGCTCGACGCCTGCAGCACGAGTTGCGCGGCTTCCGGAATCGTCATGAAAAAGCGCGTGATTTCCGGATGCGTGACCGTGACCGGACCGCCCTTCGCAATCTGCTGCTGAAATTTCGGGATCACGCTGCCCGCGCTGCCGAGCACGTTGCCGAAGCGCACCGTCTCGAACTGCGTGCGCGGCGCGGATTGCTGCAGCGCCTGACAGGCCATCTCGGCGAGACGCTTGGAGGCGCCCATCACGTTGGTCGGGTTGACGGCCTTGTCGGTGGAGATCAGCACGAAATGGCGCACGTTGTGGCGAATCGCCGCGCGCGCGACGCGCAGCGTGCCGAGCACGTTGTTGCGCACGGCCTGCCACGCGTTCTGCTCTTCCATCAGCGGGACGTGCTTGTAGGCCGCCGCATGGAAAACGATGTGCGGCGTGAAGCGCGCCATCGTCTGATCGAGCAGCAGCGAATCCTTCGCGTCGCCGACGACCGGAATCACCGAGCACTCCGGAAACTTCTCGTGCAGTTCCTCGATGAGGCGATACATCGCATATTCGGAGAGGTCGTAGGCGATGAGCTGCGCGGGCGAGAAACGCAGAATCTGACGGCACAGTTCCGAGCCGATGGAGCCGCCGCCGCCCGTCACCATCACGACGCGCCCGTGGAGCAGTTGCTCGACGTGCGGCATGTCGATCTTCACCGGCTCGCGGCCGAGCAAGTCTTCGAGGTCGATCTGCCGCACGCGCGACAGGAAGTTGCCGCCTTCGGTGAGCGGCGTGAGCGCGGGCAGCACCATCACCTTGACGCCGGCGCGCACGCACAACGTGGCGACGCGCCGCTGCTCCTCGACCGACGCCGAAGGAATCGCGATGATCACGTAGTCGGTCTTGTACTGCTCCGCGAATCGGGAGAGGTCGCTGAACCCGCCGAGGACCTTGTGGCCGAGCACTTCGCGGCCCTGCTTGGCGGGATCGTCGTCGAGCAGGCCGACGAGACGCCATTCGCTGGAGCGCGCAAGCTCGCGGGCGAGCATCGCGCCCGCCGTGCCCGCGCCGAGCACGATCACGGGCTTGCCCTGGCCGACCAGACCGCCGTACAGATAGAACTCCTTGCCCGCGCGATAAAGCGCGCGCGCGCCGCCCATCGCGAGAAACAGCAGAAGCGGCGAGACGATGAGCACCGAGCGCGGGATGATCGGCGTCGGCTGCGACATCACCGCGCCCACCATCACGACGAGCGCGCCCACGACGATCGATTTGGAGATACGCATCAGGTCCGGCAGGCTCGCGAACACCCACATGCCGCGATACAGCCCGAAGACGCGAAAGACGATGGCATAGACCGGCACGACCCACAAGAGCGCGTGCAGCGCGCCATCGCGGAAATCATGCGGCACGCTGCCGTTGAAGCGCAGCAGGTAAGCGACGACCCAGGCTCCGACGACGGCCACGAGATCGAAGCCGAACGCCCCCGCCGATAGCCATGTAGCTTTTATTCGATTCATCAGCATGGACCCTCAAGATTGTCCGGTATGGCGCGTTTCATGACGACGCCACTGCGCGTCGACGACCGCGCCCGCTGCCACAACCACGACTGCCCAGCCCGCAACCGCCGCCCACTGCCCCGTGACGGAAAACCACAGCGCCCAGTTCGCGAGGATCATGCCCGCCAGCATGAGCAGATACCACGTGAGCGCGGTGCGCGCGTGCCCCATTCCGAGGCGCACCATGCGCTGATAGTAATGCTCTCGATGCGCCTGCCAAAATTTTTCACCGCGCGCGAGGCGTCGCAGCAACGTGACCGTGGCATCCGCGATGAAAGGCGAAAACACGAGCGCCGGAAACCAGACGGGCCACGCGCCCCGTTGCCAGCCCCAGAACCCGAGCGCGCCTGCCAGAAATCCCAACGGAATAGACCCGGCATCGCCGAGAAAAATCCGAGCCGGATGGAAATTGAGGGTCAGGAAACCGGCCGCCGCTCCGGCGATCGCCGCGCTCGCCAGGCCGAGATCGGCTTGCGGCGCGGGTCCGGCGAGCGCCGCGAGCGCGTAGCCGCCGAATCCGAACAGCGCCATGCCGCCGGCGAGCCCGTCGGAGCCGTCCATGAAGTTGTAGAGATTGACGAGCCACAGCATCAGAAAGCCGACGAATGCGAGCGCCCACCACGGCGCGTTCGCCGGATGCGCGACGATCACGAGCGCCACCGCGACGATATGCGCCGCGAAGCGCACGCGCGCGGGCAAGCCGCGGCGGTCGTCGATCTGCGAGACGGCTGCGAGGAAGACCGCGCATGTCGCGACGAGCCACATCGACGGGGCCGCGACGAGAAGCGCGACGACGGCGACCGGCACGATGCCCCAGCCGCCGACGCGCGGCGTGGGCCGTTCGTGCAGCGAACGCTCGTTGGGGATATCGGTGGCGAGGCGCCACGCGAGGCCCGTGCGGATGAGCGTCCGCAGAATCAGCGCGCAGGCGGCGAACGCCAATACCGCGACCGACATCGCGGCCAGCGGCGGCGAAGCTTGGAAATACGAATGCAGCATGCGTTGTTATGAGTTGTCGAAAACGAAGCCCCGATCGTCCCGGCGACTTTTATCCCGGGCAAACCCGCAAGGATACGCGAACGGTCGCCGGAATGAGTCGTAAATAACTGACGGATAACGAAAATCGCGCCGATATCGAAGCCGCGCATATTTTAACGTTCGCGACGGACGTTTCCGATCGCGAGAACCGTTTATTGCGCGCGTGTCGAGCGAAACCACGCGGCCGTGGCGGCGAGGCCTTCGTCGAGCGATTGCGGCGCTTGCCAGCCGAGCGTCTCGCGGATGCGGCTCGAATCGAGGCGCAGGCTGCCGGTCAGCCGATCGATCTGCGCGGTCTTGCCCGTCAGACGCCCGACGCCGCGCAAGAGTCCCACCGGCACCGGCACGAGCCGCGCCGGTTTGCCGAGATGTTGGCCGAGCTTGCGCGCGAGTTCGGCGACGCTCGGGTCGTCGCCGTCCGTGACATGGAACAGGCGGCCCGCCGCGGCCGGATGGAGCGCGCATTCGATCGTCGCGCTCGCGAGATTGTCGACGGAGACGAGGCTGCGGCGCGCATCGATCGCGCCGAGCGGCAACGGGATGCCGCGCGCGATCGCGTTCATCATCGCCAGGAAATTGGCGCGCACGCCGGGGCCGTAGACGAGCGGCGGCCGCACGATGGCGATTTCCAGCCCGGTGCGGCTGCCGAATTCGAGCAGTTTCACTTCGGCTTCGGCTTTCGACACGCCGTAGGCATCGGGCGGATTGCGCGCGTCGTCTTCGGTGAACGGGCGGCCCGGATCGCTTTCGCCGAGCGCCTTGACGCTGCTCATCATGACAAAGCGCGTGACACCCGCTCGCCGCGCGGATTCGGCGGCGGCGAGCGTGCCGTCGACGTTGACCGCCCGATACGCCTTCAACACGGCCTGCGATTGGGCGGCGGCGTCGGCCATTACGTGGACGCGCGCCGCAAGATGGATCACTGCGTCGCAACCGGCAAAGGCTTCGGGCGCGATCGAATCGAGGCCGTCGATATGGCGCACGTCGACGCCCGGTTCGCACTGCGCGTCGCGCCGCACGAGCCCTGTCGCGCCGATCCCGCGCGCCGCGAGCGCACGGCTCACCGCGCGGCCGACGAAGCCGTTGGCGCCGGTTATCGCGATGCGTCGGCCGGATTCGCTCATAGCCATTTCCAGCCGAAACGGTTGAAGAACCGGTACGCCGACGTGACGAACAGCTTGATGTGCACCGAGCCTTTCTTCGCCGCGCCGCCGCCGTGATGCAGGATTCGCACCGACGGCACATAGGCGATGCGCGCGACGCGGCGCGTGCGCAGGCTCAGGTCGTAGTCCTCGAAATAGAGGAAATAGCGCGGATCGAAGCCGCCGAGCGACTTGAGCACATCGGTTCTGAAGAGCATGAAGCAGCCGCTCACGATCGGCGGATCCCACACGATATTGCTGTCGCCGATGACATCGCGCATTTCGTAGCGCGCGAGGCGCCCCGCGAACGGCTTGCGCAGCGCCGACGGCAGAAAGCCGCGCACGAAAAGGTCGAGCACGGTCGGATAGCGGCGGCAAAGAAACTGCTGACGGCCATCGTCGCCGCCGATCCACGGCGCGAGCAGACCGGTTTCCGGCGAGCCGTGCAGAAAGGCGAGCGCGCGGCGCAGGCCATCGGCATTGAGTTCGACGTCGGGATTGAGAATCAGATGGAAGCGGCTGTTCGCGCGCTCGATGGCGAGATTGTGGCCGCGTCCATAACCGACATTGCCGTGCCCTTTGAGCACCACGGTGTCGAATTCGGCATCCGAGGGCGCCGGCAGGTCGGCGAGCTCGCCCGGATTGCCGTTGTCGATCAGATACAGGCACGGGCGCCCGGCGACATCGTGCAGTTGGGCGAGCGCGGATTCCAGCGTTTCGACGGTGCGCGCGAGCAACGCGGCATCGGGCCGGTAGACGACGATGGAAATGCTGAGAGTGATCGGCGGGGCGTTCGCGTTCATCGGACAAATGGGGCGTCCGCGCCACGAAAGGAAAACGGACCGCATCGACGGGTGGAAGACGCCAAGATTGTCCTTAATGTCGGAGGTTTCGGCAACCGCGGGCGGCGGGGCGTCGCGTCAGGCGAACGTGCGAAACACGTAGCGCTTGTCGAGGCGGTACTTGATCACATAACCGATCGCGAGACCGATGCAGCCGCCGACGTAGCGCATTTCGGCCGTTCCGAAGACGTGATTGAAGCCGAATTCGACGCCCCAGAAAATCGCTGTGGTGACGAGGCCCATCGTGACGTAGAGCGTGAACATGGTCGCGTCGTGACGCGCATTCTCCGCCTTGAAGCGGAAGATCCATTTCTTGTCGAGCAGATATTTCACGACGAGACCAACGCCCGTGCCGACGAACACCGACAGCAAAACATGCCAGGGGCCGCTATAGACACGCGTAGTCAGATCCTGCGCGCCGATGTTGGCAAGCGTCGCGATGGCGGCGAAAAAGGTGTAGAGCAGCGCGAGTTGCATGTGTTCAGAACATGGTTCGGTGGTTCGGCGTTTTTCCGGCGCTACGTCACACGTTGCTTGGCGGAAAAATCGACACCATATACGATGTGCCTGGAAAACTCGACAAAGCCGGTGCCGAAGCCGTCGCTGAGCAGACGGCCAGGCCCGGTTCCGCCCGGTCGTGGGCTTAAGCAATCATCTCAACGTGAATTGAATGAGCAAGCCCATCGTCGTCGATCTCGATGGCACGTTGATTCACTCCGACATTCTCGTCGAGAGCGGATTCGCCTTCCTGAGATCCTCACCGCAGAAATTCTTCAAGCCGCTGCTGTGGCTTTCCAGCGGCGGCAAGTCCGTGCTCAAGTCGCGGCTCGCCGAGCACGTAAGCATCGATGTCGCGACGCTGCCCTACAACACGCAGGTCGTGAACTGGCTGAAGGACATGCGCGCCGGGGGCCGCACGATCGCGCTCGCCACCGCGAGCCATGAATCGTTCGCGCATCGCATCGCGGAGCATCTCGGCATCTTCGATCGCGTGTTCGCCACCGACGAGCGCGTCAACCTTTCCGCGCATCGCAAGCGCGACCGGCTCGTCGCCGAGTACGGCGAGAAGGGCTTCGATTACGTCGGCAATTCGCACGATGACATGTCCGTCTGGGCCGCCGCCGATCGCGCGTACGTGGTCAATCCGCACGCGGGCGTCGTGCGCGCCGCCTCGAAGCACGACAACGTCGAACAGGTCTTCGAGAATCGCCCGCCGACGCTCAAGGTCTGGGCCAAGTCGCTGCGGCTGCATCAATGGCTGAAAAACGTGCTGATCTTCGTGCCGCTGCTCGCAGGGCATCAGCTGAAGTCGCCGGCGGCCATCGAGTCCGCCGTGATTGCGTTCTTCGCGTTCGGGCTGTGTGCATCGAGCGTGTATCTGCTGAACGATCTGCTCGACTTGCAGGACGACCGGCAGCATCCGGTGAAGCGCCGGCGCCCGCTCGCCGCCGGCACGATGCCGCTCGCATGGGGCATGGCGCTCTGCCCTGTCCTGCTCGCCGCCGCGTTCTCGATCGCGCTCACGTTCTTGTCGTGGAAATTCAACGCGGTCCTGCTCGGCTACTACGTGCTGACGCTCGCCTATTCGCTCGCGCTCAAGCGTCAGGTGATGATCGACGTCGTCGTGCTTGCCGCGCTGTACACCACGCGCATCGTCGCGGGCGCCGCGGCGATCCATGTCCCGCTCACTTTCTGGCTGCTAGCTTTCTCGATGTTCGCGTTCCTGAGCCTCGCGCTCGTCAAGCGCTACACCGAGCTTCACGCGATGATGAAGTCCGGGCGCGAAGGCGCGCGCGGGCGAGGTTATCTGGCGAGCGATCTGGCCATCGTGTCGTCGCTGGGAACGTCGTCGGGTTATATCTCGGTGCTCGTGCTCGCGCTCTATATCCAGGACGAACGCACCACCGTGCTTTACCGGCATCCGCAATACATCTGGATGGTGTGTCCGCTGATGCTCTACTGGTTCAGCCGAACATGGGTCATCACGCATCGCGGACGCATGAACGACGATCCCATCGTGTTCGCGGCGCGCGATCGCATGAGCCTCGTCGTCGTCGCGCTGTGCGGCTTCGCATTCTGGCTCGCGATCTGACCGATGAGCGAACTGCTCTCCTGGGGCCGCTACCCGCGCCTGCCGCAGACCGCGCACGCCGCGCACTGGCGCGACGAAGCGCAGGCGCGATGGCGCGACGTGCAGCGCGAACATGGCACGACGCTCGCGTTCGGCAATGGCCGAAGCTACGGCGACGTCTGCCTCGCGAGTTCGAATCACGTCTTTCAGACGCTCGCGCTCGACCGGATCATCGCCGCCGACTGGACGCGCGGCATCGTGCGCGCCGAGCCCGGCATCACGTTCGAGCAGATTCTCGCGCTCGCGGTGCCGCGCGGCTGGATGCTGCCGGTCACGCCGGGCACGAAGTACGTGACGCTGGGCGGCGCGATCGCCAACGACGTGCACGGCAAGAACCATCACGTGCGCGGCACGTTCGGGCGGCATGTGCGCGCGTTCGGCCTCGCGCGCAGCGACGGCACGTTCATCGAATGCTCGCCGGAATCGAACACGGAGATGTTCAATGCGACGATCGGCGGGCTCGGGCTGACGGGACTCATCCTGTGGGCCGAGTTCTCGCTGATGCCGATCCGCACGAGTCTCATCGACGTGACGAGCATCCGCTTCGGCAAGCTCGACGAGTTCTTCGA
>NZ_JALQDN010000023.1:0-3171 GCF_023631205.1 Caballeronia sp. NCF2
TGCGCTCATCACGCCGATCGCCAATCGGCTTGAGGCGCAGCGGCACGGGACGCTCGCGGTGATCTCGTCGGTGGCGGGCGATCGCGGACGTCCGTCGAATTATCTTTATGGCAGCGCGAAGGCCGCGTTGCAGGCGTTTCTCGAAGGCTTGCGCGCGCGGTTGTTCAAGGTCGGCGTGCATGTCGTCGATATCAAACCCGGCTTCGTCGCCACGCCGATGACTGCGGGGCTGCCGTTGCCCGGCCCGCTCGTCGCCACGCCGGAGAAGGTCGCGAAGGACATCGTGCGCGGAATCGACAGGAAGAAGGACGTGCTTTATACGCCGTGGTTTTGGTGGGGGATTATGCTGATCATCCGGAACGTGCCGCGGTTCGTGTTTAAGCGCGCGTCGCTTTAAGTAGGCGCAGTTTCAGCGCGATAGTTGACACTCCGCAGACCCCCAAGCCACCAAGAGCGCCGATATATGTTGCCGAAGATGTGGTTGGAGTCAAACCCCACTTGCGGAGTCACGGCACTGCCGACTCCCATCATCAGATACGCCGTGACAGAGTGGCGCCGTAATGTGTACTTTGTGACTTACAGTCGACGATCTATTTTGTTGTCTCGTATGAATTTCAGGCCGCCATGGCCGTTGTTGAACAGCACTGGGGAAGAGAATCGCTAGGGAGCGTCGACGCGTGTCTCGAGGCCCCGCGCTGGGACGTTCGCGACGGTGGGGAGCGCGAGAACAGGTGCAAAGGCAACTCGCATGTATTTTAAGTGCGAAGTTCAGCAACCATTTTCAAGAACTCTCGGCGCCTTAAACTCGAACGCTCCAGTTTTAAACGCTCGAACGCGAATCAGTGATCCGAATAAAATATGGGCCCGCACACAAGAAGGTAAAAACTTGCAAGGTCTTTTCGTCGTGGCGTTCTTGATTTTGATTATATTCGAGAAGCCATGGCACACCACTTTTCCCATGTGCGCCTCTACCTAATCTTCGTCGCTCGCGTTCAATCTATGCGATTTTTTTTGAGCCACGAATCGCATTGTTGACGCGGGCTTTGTCTAAAGTTGCTCACCCCAACGCCAACTCCAACCCCAACCCCAACCCCAACCCCAACTCTAGGAATTAGCCGCACATCGACTCTCCCTAACTTCATAGGTATCCGAGTTCGAAGTAAGCTCGTAGCGCCGCGACCAAAAAAGCCAGAAATAAAGGTGCAAGCCCTATACAAAGCTAAAGTGGTTGCACGAGCATGCAACAAAATACATTTAACGCTAGTGCATAAGTAGCAATCGGATTGAAACACTATATAAGGACTGAGTCGTCGGAAGATACGATGTTTTTTCGCAAACCGAGGAAAATTGAGTGACGCTAGACAGTCGGCTCATTTGCGTTGCAAAGATTGTTCGATACAACGGAAGATTGAGGACGTCTACGAGCGGTCATCCTAACCGACGTTGTTGACAAGTCTGCTGATCGTTCCGTTACCGTTCATCGAATTAGCTTAGCTTCAATCGATGCGCCCTTGCAGTCCTATCGGGACTGCCGTTCATTTCTGCGCATGCGTTCAACAGCAAACCAACTTCCTTTCAGAGCCACGGGCATATATGAATCCGCGCTCCGCCAGGTTCATTCGTATCCGAGTTTTACGAGCGTGGAGTGATTGCGCACGGTCGGGAGACAGACGCCAGTGAGACTTCACTCACGATTGCAGTCTCCAAGAATATTGGGATTCGCTTGCTATTTGTCCCGTCTAAGCAAAGCGCGGCCTTAATCGTCCCATATTCGGCAGAACGTATTTTGAGCACGCGCCGCGATACCAATATTTCAACAGCGAATTGACCGCACGCCCAGGCATCACTCAGTCGATCGGCCCGGCCAAAAAGAGCCGCTTCTTATGCAAGATTCTCCTTCGGACGGCTGCGGAACCACGACCCCGTGCGGTCAGAAGCGTCTCTGGCCGAACGTGCAGAAGTTTCTTCACGACCCCGCTCGACTACGCCTGCGGCCCAACTACCGGAGCTCACTCGTTGCCGCCGTTCGCCAATCGGACGCCTTGTCGGCCGGCATTGTCAGCGGAGCGGACGTTCGAAGATCCGATGCATCGATGCTTCAGTGAAAATCCGCCCACGTCAAACCTTCTTAGCCGGCAACGCATCCTGAGCGATCACGAAGTTGGGGGCGGCCCGACGAGGTTCGCGTTGGTATGTGAGCGCTTTGCGGGCGAAAGTTCGCACTTTTCTCGAGCTGACATAGCAATCCGCATTCGCCCCCGAATTCCGATCGACGATTTCGTGAACCTCGCTACCGCTGAATTTTTTCGTGGTGCACGTGTCGTCGTCCGCGAAACGCTGCATTTCAAACTCGAACGTAGATGAGTTTTGCAGGATGCCCTAACCTTTCTGCTAAAGCGGTGAAGCCAGCCCGCCGTCTGATTGCTGGCGCGCCGTACTTAAATGTCAGTTCCTGTGCGATGCTCTATGCGCGAATTCAACGTTCAATTTGACACCGACGACACCCGGGTCCATTGCGTCTGCTACCTAGTTTGTGCGACGCTAGTGTCGTACGGACTGACGCGAACATGGTCACTTCCTCACTTAGTCGAATCTACCCGCCTGTGGCACGCACGATCGAAAACGTCCTTTGACTGGATGACGCGCGTTCAGCTTGGCCAACTCGCGTTGAAACTTTGCAGAGAACACGTCAAACAAAAGCGTCGCTGCCCCCAAGTCGAATGTATTTTCACCGAGTCACTTGCGCTGGATCTGACGAGTGCGGAGGTGATCGAATTGTGGGCACGCTGTCGTGACGCGCTGAAACCGCAAAAATCTTGAATTCCGTCTGGTGCGAGATCTTTTCCGCGTGCAGTTACCCCGAGATCTACGGCATGCTGAACACAAGATGATCTCATCTTCCTACCACTTCGCTTTTGGCGACCGTGGAAGATTGTGCCGCTGTGGTCGCTCCGACGGCGCTAACGTCCGCTACGGAAAGAATTTCATCCCGATGGACGTCAGCTTGCCAGTATTCTTCTAGGACCGTATATGAACGCGTCCCGCTTGCGCCAGTTTTTATGCGAATCGACCTGGACAAGATGGGTTGCAGTCGTATACATGGCCTCGTCCCGTTTGCCAAACAATCTGTTCTACGGCGAGCAGGTGCTGGATTGCATATATACATTCGGC
>NZ_JALQDN010000024.1:0-25141 GCF_023631205.1 Caballeronia sp. NCF2
GTGCTCATACTGCCATACCCTCTGATGGCGATCATTTGCATTCACGCATCGAAGGTGGGACGAGGCCATTCCACTATATCCGGGCTTGTTGCAGCCTTAGACGCTGCGGCCCCCGATGAAATCCGCTGACTAGTTTCATGACGTCAGCCGTGTGGGCGCGTCGTGCGAGTCACGTGCACGCGACGCCATCATGTCATGGCCTTCATTGCGAATTAGGCCAGCCTGCGATTCATGCGACGTTTTCTCCCAACTTGCCGGTTCCGTCTAAAAAAAACGCACGCGTTGCCAACATGGTCTTCCATAGCTCCTTGGCCGGTCCTATCAAAGCGCCACTCAGATTCATACGAGCGATCCGACAATTGGCCCACCGGCCACTACTTTCGTCCAGCGTTTGGACGTTAGCCATAGCCCGTTCCTCTTATGTTGACCGATGCTGCGGCCGTTGTGAAGGGTCCGCCGCGAGTACGTGCGAGCAGCGCTAAGGCGCCATAAATTGGCTCACCTCGCGATTCAGTAGGAGACGGAGCAACAGAGTTGTGCCCATCGGGCGTCTAATTGCGGGCAGATCGGGCCATCTAAATGCCGTGGCAATAGTTGCGAACGTCAGCTCGTGGCCGATGAGTGTCAGATGCGATTTGCATACGGAGTCAGCTACTGCCGGCGCTCGCGTTTCGGGCGGAGGCGATCCTGAACTGCCCGTCGACCCACTGTACCGGCCAGACCCGCCCGCAAAACGATAGTCGTCATTGCCCCGGTGAACTGCCGAAGCGACTTGCTTCCTTGCAATATTTCGAATATATTGGAAATATGGAAGATAAAGACGTTATTCGCGCCCTTGCAGCGCTTGCCCACGAACTACGCCTGCGTGTGTTCCGAATGCTGGTCGTCGCGGGTCCAACCGGCTTGACGCCGGGCGCCATGGCGGACCAGCTCGACGTTCCAAACGCGACGCTCTCCTTTCACCTGAAGGAACTGATGCACGCTGGCCTCGTCACGCAGGAGCGCGACGGGCGCAGCCTGATCTATCGGGCCGTCTATGATCAGATGAGCGCGGTGCTTGGCTTTCTGACCGAAAACTGCTGTCAAGGGCAGCCTTGCCTTGGACCTGGCGCGGCCTCATGCAAATTGTGATGGAGAACCACCATGAAGCGGTTTCACATCCACGTCCACGTTGACGACATCGCAGCCAGTGTCGCGTTCTATTCGAAACTGCTCGCCGCCGAACCGGCGCGCGTCGAGGCCGACTACGCGAAATGGATGCTGGACGATCCCCGCGTGAACTTTGCGATCTCGACGCGAGGCACGAAAGTCGGCGTGGATCACCTCGGCTTCCAGGTGGACGCCGCCGCCGAGCTTGCCGAACTCGCGAAGAGGGCCGAGGCCGCGGACCTGGCCCTGCTCGATCAGGGCGAAACCACCTGCTGTTATGCGCGCAGCGACAAGCACTGGGTTCTCGATCCGCAGGGTATTGCCTGGGAACACTTCCATACGCTGGACGGCGCGCCCGTATATGGCGAGAGCCGGAAGACTTCGGCGTCGTCAGGGGCAACGTCCTGCCGGGCTCCGAGCGGCAAACCAATTCGCATTGCTGTGAAGCCTGCCGGCTCGGCCTGTTGCTGACTACGCTGTCCGCTGATAGCCCCATGACCACGAACGTATTGATTCTCTGCACCCACAATTCTGCGCGCAGTGTGCTATCCGAAGGCATGCTGAACCATTGGGAAGAAGCTCGGCAAGGACGTCCGCGCGTACAGCGCGGGCAGCGCCCCGAGCGGCCGCATCAATCCGTTCGCGCTCGAAGCGCTGACGACCGCAGGTATCGACATGCAAGGCTATCGCAGCAAAAGCTGGGATGAATTCGCGCAGGACGGCGCGCCGAAGATGCGCATCGTCATCACGGTCTGCGACAGCGCTGCGGCCGAACCGTGTCCGTTCTGGCCGGGCAGCCCTGTCAAGGTTCACTGGGGCTACGCCGATCCGGCGAACGCGCCGGGCGGCGATGAAGGCAAGCGGCAGACGTTCGAACTCACGCGCGAAGCGATCGGCTACCGCACGCTGCAACTGCTCGCGCTCGCTCTGGAGCGGCTGGACAACGCCCAACTGCCGCAGGCGCTGAACGACATCCTTCAGAGCTGAACCCTTTCCATCGAGTCGCCCATGAACACCCCCAATGTTGCCGCTTCGGGGAAGCCGCCCGCGAAACTGGCCATCAGCTTCTTCGAGCGATACCTGACCGTCTGGGTCGCGCTGTGCATCGTCGCGGGCATTCTGCTTGGACAGGTCCTGCCTGGTGTCTTCGAGGCAATCGGCCGGATGGGATATGCGCACGTCAAACTGCCGGTCGGCCTGCTGATCTGGGTGATGATCATCCCGATGCTCGTCAAGGTCGACTTCGGCTCGCTGCACGAGGTGCGCCAGCACGTTAAGGGCATCGGCGTCACGCTCGTCGTGAACTGGCTGATCAAACCGTTCTCGATGGCGCTGCTCGCGTGGCTCTTCATCAAGCACCTGTTCGCGCCAATGCTGCCTGCAGAGCAACTCGACAGTTACGTCGCGGGCCTGATCCTGCTTGCCGCCGCGCCCTGCACGGCGATGGTCTTTGTCTGGAGCCGGCTGACCGGCGGCGATCCTCTGTTCACGCTCTCACAGGTCGCGCTGAACGACAGCATCATGGTGGTCGCCTTTGCGCCGCTCGTCGGCCTGCTGCTCGGCATTTCCGCGATCACGGTGCCGTGGGCGACGCTGCTCACGTGCGTCGTGCTCTACATCGTGATTCCGGTCGTCCTCGCGCAGATCCTGCGCAAGGTGCTCCTCGTTAGGGCGCAGGCCGCGTTCGATGCCGCGTTGGCAAAGATCGGCCCGTGGTCCATCACAGCATTACTGGCGACGCTGGTGCTGCTCTTCGGGTTCCAGGGCGAAGCCATCCTGAAGCAGCCGCTCGTCATCGTGCTGCTCGCTGTGCCGATCCTGATCCAGGTGTTCTTCAACTCGGCCCTTGCATATGGGCTCAATCGCGCGGTCGGCGAAAAGCACAACATTGCCTGTCCGTCGGCGCTGATTGGCGCGTCGAACTTCTTCGAACTGGCCGTCGCCACGGCAATCGGTCTGTTCGGCTTCAATTCAGGGGCTACGCTCGCGACCGTCGTGGGCGTGCTGATCGAAGTACCCGTCATGCTGCTCGTGGTGCGCATTGTGAACCGCTCAAAGGACTGGTACGAGTGCGCCTGACGAATAACGAAACGATCACAGAGGGCAAACGTGTCCGATCTCGCTACTGATCTCCCACAGGTGAACCCCGCGCTGTTTCGCGTGCCCGATATCAATCGACTGCAGGCTGCGAAGGCGTCGCCCCATCAGCCGCGCATCCTGCTGCTCTATGGTTCGCTGCGCGAGCGCTCCTTCAGCCGCCTGCTGAGTGAAGAAGCCGCACGCCTGCTCACGGCGATGGGTGCCGAAGTACGCACATTCAATCCGAGCGGCCTGCCGCTGCCGGACGACGCGCCGGACAACCATCCCAAGGTGGCCGAACTGCGCGAGCTGGTGCTGTGGTCGGAAGGCATGGTCTGGTGCTCGCCGGAGCGGCACGGCGCGATGACTGGCATCATGAAGGCGCAGATCGACTGGATTCCGCTTTCGGTCGGGGCGGTGCGGCCCACCCAGGGCAAGACGCTCGCCGTGATGCAGGTCAGCGGCGGCTCTCAGTCGTTCAACGCCGTCAACCAGATGCGTGTGCTCGGACGGTGGATGCGCATGCTGACCATCCCCAACCAGTCGTCGGTGGCCAAGGCGTTCATGGAGTTCGACGAAGCCGGCCGCATGAAACCTTCAGCGTATTTCGATCGCGTCGTTGACGTGATGGAGGAACTGGTCAAATTCACGCTGCTGACGCGCGACATCGGTCCATACCTCGTAGACCGGTACAGCGAACGCAAAGAGAGCGCTGAGGAACTGATGAAGCGCGTGAATCAATCGGGTATCTGATGCGAGCGGTTCCAGTCGCCACTCGCGTTCAGCGTCGCGCCGCCCATTCGCATGCTGTCGAATGCTCCGCGTCTCTGTGAAATTCTTCCGGCTGTTGAGACTCACTGGCACACAGCACCTGCATCATGCATCTTCGATAGCAGTTGCAACCGACCTCGCCGCGATAGAGGCATTGCTCGAAGCCAACGAATTGCCTACGGTCGGCGTTGCGGAGCACCTGACCAATTTCCTCGTAGGAGTGGATCCATCTGCGACCATCGCGTGTGGCTGCGTCGAATATCACGGCGAGTTCGCTCTCATGCGCTCGATCGTTGTTGCACGGGACGCCCGTGGTTTCGGTCTCGGCGAAACCATCATCGCCCATTTGTTGGCAGCGTGCCGGACGCGGGCGGTTCGATCGGTAGTGTTGCTAACGACAACGGCTGAGCACTATTTTGCTGGTCAAGGCTTTGCACCCGTTGCGCGCACCGAAGTGCCTCCGCCTCTGCTGGTATCCAGCCAGTTCCGAGGCGTGTGTCCGGCGTCTGCTACCACGATGTTGAAGGTGTTGAAGTCGACGAGGGAATAAAGCAGTACCACCGAGGAGGAAAGATTACAACGGGCAACTTTCATTGCGTTCGCGGACGCAGCGTCCCTATGAAGAACTCGTCAGAGTCGTGTCGGAATTGCGTCCGGCTGCATATCTACAGAAGTCCACATCAATAAATATCCGCGTTCCTGCGATAAACTGGCGCTCATCGACGAACACGTCATGCCTGATCTACCACGCGACGAACCGGTCACGCTGTATCGGGGGCCAGCCCGCCGTTCTTGGGTGAATTGGTTAGACGGTCTTTGCCGAACGAGCCGACAGATTCGAACCTGGCGGGATCTTCCGCCGCCAGTTAGTCAACTGGGCGGAGCAAGTAAAAGCGCGCCGATCTAGCGGACGGGGCTTTGTAACCCTACCTTACCTCCGCCGAACAATGACATAGCTGTTTCTATCAACTTTTCGTAGGATAGCTTAATATCGACGTTCGTCAGCGCGCAGAGCTGACCCCTCCGACATCGGCAGGCCGATGGTTGCGTCTAACTACAACGGGATAGTTATATTTAGATATCTGTCACGTCGTCACGCTCAGTCGCCGGCCGTCAGCACGCAATCGCACACATTCGCACACATTCGCACACATTCGCACACAATCGGACCCAATCGCGGGGCTCCGGTCGCATGGCCACAGCATCCTACGGTCAGCACGCGCAAGCCGATGAAGCGCTCCGCAAGCGCCGCGACGACGTCGCCGTGAGACCTTTGTCATTGGATTCCCGCAGAAACGTAATCTGCACCTGACGGTCACTCGGAGCATCGTCGACCCCTACCCAGACTATGGCAATTTTCTACGGAAGCGCCCACCCCTAATAGCGGCGATAGAGAAATGTGAAATTCCGCCACGTGGCGCAAAATGTAGAGACACGTGGCAGCATGGAGATCGAGATGAAGCGGACAGTCCGCGACAGCGAAACGGGAAAGCCGTTTCGGAGCCTCGTCCTTGCGATCCAAACCCGCATTTCTTCGTTCGGACCATATGTAAGCAACGGGACGTCACAGTTCGGGGACATGGCAAGAGTTGCTGATATGACCTCGTTACAGGCTCACGACGTCGTAACAAGGGGTCTACCAGTGGCCCTCGCGCGCGAAATGATCGATGAGTATGGTGTCGTCTCGCGTGAAGCGTTACTGCTCGCAATCGGCGTGAGTGAGCGAACCCTGCAGCGCGGCAAAGACGAAAGCCGCCTGCTCGACAGCAATGCCACGGATCGGCTACTCAGGCTTGCTTGCATTACCGAACAGGCGATTGATGTCCTCGGATCGAAAGAAGCCGCAGAGCGATGGCTATCGCAGCCCGCGATCGGGCTCGATCAGCGTCGGCCGGTCGAACTGCTGCAAAGCTCCGAGGGTGCGGAATTGGTCAAGACACTGCTCGCCCGTATGGACTACGGGGTGTACTCTTGACGCCTTTGCCGGCGGGGCTTGGGACGAGCGCACTAACCGTTTGGCGCCTCGAACGAGAGAAGCACTTCCCTACCTGGAACACGGCCGAAGGCGCTTTTCTCGTTGGACGACGGTGGTCGTCGCCCGGACAACGAGTGATCTATGCCTCACTGGACCCTGCTACTACGATATTGGAAGTTGCTGTGCACAAGTGCTTCGACGTGTTGGATAGAGTGCCCCATCGACTACTAGAGATTGAACTCGGAACCACGCCGATCAAAGTCCTCCTTCCTTCCGAGGTTCCAAATCCGCACTGGTTGAGCCCGGGTGCCGTCAGTCCAAATCAACAGAAATTCGGCGACGCGCTGTTGGCTGCAAGCCCGCTCGCCTTAGTCCCGAGTACCGTCAGCAAACATTCTTGGAACTTGCTGATCAACGTTGCTTCAGCATCAGACCAACTCGCCTTGAAGAACCACGAACGCTTTGCGCTCGATCCTCGGCTAACGACGATCCGCTAGCCCGGGGATTGAGTTTCGGTGTTGCGCAATCGCCCAGGTAAGCGTCCTGTTGCCCGTTCAGTACGAAATCGGGCTGAGAAGAGCAGGAGCGCCGAACTCCTGCACTTTCGCATTGGATTGCTGAAAATACAGTGTCCAGAACTGCCTGAGCGCTGTCATCGTCTGCGGATCGCGGTATGCATTGCGCGCTTTCGCATCGCCGGAAAGCAGCCCGGCGCCGATCACATAGACACGCGCACCGCCGAAATCGGCGATCAGACCCGCCGCGTTCGCCTTCCTCAGCTCCACCGCAGGATCGACGCGCCGGACGGTGTTGTGGGCGTAGAAGCTCGCGACCGAGCTGTTTTCGAGCATGTCCGACGCTAGGAAAAGCACACGGTCGGCGGCCGGAGAGGCGCGCACTTTGTCGCCGATGTCCTTTAGCGCGGCGAGGATGTCCGACTTCGCAAGATCATTGGTCGCCGTCGACTGGACCTGCACGACCGCCGCCAGCAATGACTTCCTGGCGAACGCGGACTGGCCTGTCATGCACGCGTCGAACGTGCGTAGCGCGCGTTCGCTCACGTCGTCGCGCAGCTTCGCCGATATTGGCGCTTCGATGATGCCGCGTGTCACCACTTCCGTATAGTGACCTTGCGAGAAGGCCGAAAAGTCGATCAGCGTGTAGGCGCTCCCCGGCTTGACGGCGGTAGCCGCGGTCGCGGCGATCTGCGCTTGTAGCTTCTCATCGAAGACGGTGGTCTGATCAATCGCCATGAACAGTTCACGGTCGATTCCACTCGCAGGCGGATTAATGTGATTGGCCGCGTAACAGCTTGGAATGTCGTTACTAATGCCCGCCATCGCGGTACTTGCGGACAGGGTCATTGCGACCGCGGCAAATGCGATTTTGACAATTCGTTTCATGGTCGACAGTCAAACCTTGAAGAGATCGTTGAGTTGCGATTCAAGCGCAGTTTTGGCCTGCTCCGCGCGCTCCTTTCGCAACTTGATCTCGGCGATGACTGCTGTCCGCACCGGTTCGTTGAGACGATAGATCAGCTCCTTCTTGCGCGCGAGATCTGCTGTTCCCTCGATTTCCGACACGAGTTCGTCGATCGTGACGCTCGCAGCGACATCGGCGACGGGCGGCTGTGTCACGGCCTGAGCGGCTGCTCGTTCATCGGTCCGCGTGTCGGCAGGCGCGCGAACCGGAGCAGCATCGAGATCGGACTGTGCGCGCAACTCCATCGCGTAGTCGCGGAATGTCTTCGTGAACGTCTTGCCCGAAATGTCGGCGTTCTCGGCCATCCGCTTTTGAAGATTCTCCAATTGCGACTGCGTAATCGCGCGCAGCGGCGCGAAGTAGTTGTTGTAGTCCTCGAACGTGGTGAAGCCCTTCGTCGTCTTCCACGCGGCGCGGCTCTCGCGACCGCCGAATCCCCAAGCGAAGCCGCCGAAGATTCCGACGATCTGCGTCACCACAAAAATCACTGCGAGTGTGATGAACGCGGCGGCGCCTTCGCTGCGCGTCGACGACGACTCTTCCGCGCGCGCCCGGTCATCGGCAGCCTTCTGGCTAGACATGAGTTCCGCAGGGACTGCATTGGCCGTGGCGAACGGATTGCCGGCATCGACGCTTTGGCTCATGCCCATTGCTTCACGCGTCTGCTCGGCGTTGAGATTGCTCCAGCGCATCCAAGTCGACGTCACAGCGATGATCACAATCACCGCAATCGTCACGCCCACCATGAAGTAGCTGTGATTGGTGCCGATGCGATTCACGACCTGTGTATAGTCCGGTTCGCCGTCGTCGAGCGACTGATCATCGTCGAGCTTGACCTTGCGGCTTGAGAAGCGCTCCTGGGTCTTGTCTTGCTTCCACTGCTTGCGGCTACGGACGACAAGATTCGAGCGGTATAACTGATGCCCGGCCACGTGCGTCAGGAACACCATGATCACGCAGAGCACGAGTACGATCGCCACCATCAGCAGCGTGTGCGTATTTGCACTGCCGTCGCGAGCCATCCAGCTTCCAAGCAGATATGAAAACCCAAGGCCTTCGGCGATGACCAGCACGGTCAGGAGCGCGAGAAGCCACACGGGCGTCGGGGAGCGACCACCGTCATCGGCCTTGGAGAGATACGCGTTGCGCTTGTTGAATTCTTCCTTTGACAGATACGAGATGAACTTGTTGTAGTCGCCACAGAGCGTGCGTTCCGAGTCGGTCCACCCGCCCTGTGCGTGAATTCCGTGGCGCGCGAGGCGTGCAGTCTTGCCTAGCACGGGAAACGTGTATTTCCAGTGGTTCAGCCAGAACTCAAGCGTCGAACGGTATGCGAAGGCGCCGAGCGCAACGACGGCGGCCACGACGCACCAAATAACGGTGCTGAGATTGGCCTGTATGAGGTCCATCATGATCGTTTTTCCTATTCTTATGTGCGTGCGATGACTGGCACGTATTCGACAGTGAAATACTGGCTGCTCTTATGGCGCACGAGTTCGCCTGCAGTCGCCTTGCCGTTCGCGAAGATGATGTCGGCGCAATCGAATACGGCCGCGTTATTGACGAACACTCGATACAGTACGCCGCCATCCACAGCATAGGCATTGACTTCTGGAGACAGGCGCACCTGTGCGGGGCCTGCCAAACCGCCGCTCTGCTGATAGTCCTTCCAGACCAGCAACGTCGGCTTCGTGCCAGCCGTCGAGCCGTTGCGGAGGACGGACACGTCCTTCAGCGCGAGATACTGTCCGTTCAGCGTTGCGCCCCAGCTGCTGCCGTACAAGTTCTGCACGTGGTCCCTCACAGGCACGGCCTGATCGTCCGCAACTGACTTCATCGCGTGCGAAACGCGCGGGCGATCGTTCATGCAACTCTTCGTGACCGGCGCTTCGTCGGCGACTGCCTTGGACATCAAGGAGAAAGACGGCGAGACGGGCGTGGCGGCGAAACGAAGGCCGATTGCTGCGGGCATCGTTTCGCGCCAGCCGAAGTCGATGCTATCAGGTGTCGCTGTCGAGACAGCTTCGATGGGCTTCGAAGTCGAACCCGACGGCGCTGCGGCAATCCGGGTCGTGCTCGTCTGCGCCCTCTTCGGACGTGCGGGCCTCTGTGCGACCGCCGTCTGCGTCTGGCCGGGCTTCACGCTCGCCGCTTGCACGCGGGCATCGTCTTGTTGCGACGACAACGGCCGATAATACTGATACTTCGGAACGCGGCTGCTCGCGTAGCTTTGCAGGATGTCGGTTCTCGCGCCAGCCAGATCCACGATCTCGACGCGACGATTCTGCGCGCGTCCTTCCTCGGTCCGGTTATCCGCGATCGGCAAGGTCTCGCCCGCGCCTTGATAAAAAACGTTCCCCGCTGCCACGCCGTGTTCCGCGAACAATTTGGCCACCGTGCGCGCGCGGCGCTCCGATAGATCGGCGTTCAATTCCGAGTTGCCCATGTCGTCCGTGTGGCCGATCAACAGAATCTTCGCATTGGCTGCGGCAGCCTTGTCGCCATCGCCCGAGGCTTCTGCTAAGCGGGTCGATGTCCGGTATTGCTCTGCGATTTCGGCGAAGTAGACTTTCGCGTCGGGTGTCAGCTCCGCGGAACCAGTCTCGAACTGCGTGTGGCGCGTCGTATCAACGATGGTGAACGAGCTTCCGATCTGTTCAGTCTTTCCCGTGTCTGCCGCCCGGACTTCGAGCGGAGCGGCCGTATAGATGAGATCGTGCTTAGCTGCAATCTTAGAAAGGGCACAGCGCCGGCTGTCGACAGCATGGCCGACCAGTCCGCCGGCGATACCGCCCGCCGTCGCCGCGATGGCCGCTGCCGCCACTTTATTCTTGGGCGCAATGACTGCGCCGAGAATCGCGCCAAGGCCAACGCCCACTGCAATACCGGTGTTCCGGCTGCTGTTCGCACAGGGATCGGGATTGGCGAATGTGCTTTCGAAGATATTGAGGTCGCTTTGTCCAGAAGCGCCCCCTCTGTTGTTGCTTTGAAGGCCGCCAGTGTTGGCGCACCCCGTAGCGGCAAAAATAGTGATCGTGGCAAGCCATAACGGCCTTGCCCTTCCGAATGCAATTGACATTCGCCCCTCAGTTCTTGGTTTTTATCGCGTCCGTTCGGCCGCTGCTTTTCGTTCCCCGTCGATGCGGCATGACAGGCCCACCTAGAGTGGTTTACGGCAAGCTCTTAATTAACTTTAGTGCTCTTTTGTCGCTATGCGGCGAATCCATCGGGGATTTGGAAGCGCAAATGATGGATTGCGTCACGAGCCTGAGCGCGTCGACCTCTTCGAACCGACAAGGTGGCAGGACCAAGCTCCATCGTGTGCAGAGCGGCGCGCCATTTAACATAGTGCCCGTGTCTTACGCCGCGCCCATGTGCATGACCTTGCTTACCCGCATCCGCAACCTCAGTCTTGAACGTGATCGCTGCACCCAACGAGGCCGCCTTCCCGAGAGCAGCTCCGCCGACGAAGGCTGCAGCCATTGCCGGCACAATCAAGCCTATGAACGATCAGTTTGCTGAGTCATCGCGCACCAGGCACGTGGCAACTGGCATTGAGCCGAAGCGAATCACAGTCGTGCTCGACGCGTTGAAAGAAGTGAAGAAGCGATTCTCGTCCGCCTGTTTTTTGAGAGAGACAAGCGAAAGGAAGAGAAGCTTCTCGCGGTCATCGACTAATACTTCCGCCTGTTGAACTTGCTCAAAAGGACAGGTGCAATGGCTGAACGAAACCTTTCCTCACGACGAAAGAACGCGGCTCGGCCATTGCGGACATCGAGGTCGGTCGTGTTTAGCGTCTGCACCCCGGTGGATTGCAGACCTTGCCGGCGTCGCACGACGGCACAGCAGCTACCGCCGTCAGCGAACTAACACTTACGCCCCCGATCGGTCAGTCGACTTTCTCGAAACAGGCCGTTCCACGCAGCTCCGCAAGTGGCCATTGTCGCCAGTCGGCTCTCTAATTTCGCTTTGCCATAGAATTTGGATCAGAAATTCCTCACAGCAAGATCTCGTCAACCCGGTTCCAATCACATTGGTCAGGCGTGTGTCGTTTGAAGCAAGCCGGCGCGCTGGCATCGCGCGACCGAAGCGCTAGAACCGCAGGGTTCATGGATGGACGACCGTCATCCTGAACGGGCCGCCATTCATCGCAGCATGACTGATGGCTTCATTCACGTCGTCGAGCTTGAAGGGCGTCACGTCGAAGTGCTTGAGATCGAGCAGACCACCACGAATCAGGCCAGTCATAAGCGTGACCGCTTCTGGCGGATACATCCATTTGCCCCGCACGGTGATGTCGTTGCGCATGATCCACGGGTAAGGCAAGTCGAGACCGTCGCCGCCGAGCATGCCGACACCGCCCATCAACACGACACGTCCGTAGGGCCGCACGGCCGTCACTGCCGCGCGCACCGTCCTCGTGGTCGCAGACGGCGGCAGCAGGTCCATTACACAGTCGACAGGGGCTCCGGCAGCCGCGCGCATCCGTTCCCGATCGTCGTCCTCGTTGCCAGTCAGCCTCACTGTACGGATGCGTTCGCCGAAGCGCCTTTGCAGATCCGCGAGCACGCGCTCATTGCGGCCCGGCGCGACCACGCAGCGCACACCCATTGCGAGGGCAACCGCTACGCACGCGCTGCCGAAGTTGCCGGTCGCTCCGCTCACAAGCAATGTCTCGCCAGCCTGCAGATTCGACGCAAGCAGCCCGCCGTACGGAACCAGCATTGTGTTGAGCGCGCACCATTTTGCGGCTTCGGCGGTATCGATTTCACCAATCCGAATGGCGTTCTCGGTTGGCACGCGCATTTGTGCTGCGAATGAGCCGTGGTGGAAATGGCGCGCGAGTCGCAGGCCGCCGTCGCCGCGCGCACTCCAGCCCTGCAATGTGATGTCGGGCGTGAGCGCGTCGTCGCGTGAGCGAACGGTTGGATCGCAGAAAACCCAATCGCCTGTTTTGAGATGCGTGGCGTCTGGGCCGAACGCACGCACGCGCCCGATTGCCCCGCAGCCAGGGACGATCGGCAATTCGATCGCGTAGCGGCGCTCGCCGCTGAACACTTCTCGCGCATACGACAGTACTGGCGCGGCAACGACGTCCACGATGACTTCGCCTGTGCCCAAAGAAGGATCGGGTAGGTCTTCAATCGCAAGCGGCTCGCCGAGTGTCTTCAGAATCGCTGCTTTCATACGAGTTTCCTTTGATGGTGGCGGACAAGGCCATTCTGGCGGGCTTAGAATCCATAACAAGGCCTAGTACTATCCTGGGATTGCCGCGTACCTGCTTGCGGAGGGAGGACGGTCGTGACAAAAGCGAGCCGAAGCGAATTTGGGAATTTCCTACGCTCACGGCGGGAGAAGCTAAGTCCCGAATCGGTGGGACTCAATAACCTGCGGCGGCGTCGCACGCCCGGTTTGCGTCGCGAGGAAGTTGCCGAACTCGCGGGCATCGGCGTGGACTGGTATGTGCGGCTTGAGCAGGGCCGCACAGTGAGTCCGTCCGATACCACGCTCGAAGCGCTGGCTCGCGCTCTGCGGCTCGGCAAAGTCGAGGCGGCGCATCTGCGCGCACTCGCACGCAGCGGCGATAGGCAGCCCTTCACTCGCGAGAGCGTGCCGAGACCCATCGCAAATCTGATCGCGACACTCGAGCTTCCCGCGTATGTCACGGGCAAGCGGTGGGATCTGCTGGCCTGGAATGCAGCAGCGGCCGATCTTCTCGGCTTTGACCGTCTCGCCGAAGCGGATTGCAACATTTTGGTGTTCATGTTTGCCGAACCGGACTCGCGCCGGCTTTTCGGCGCGACTTGGGCCAACGAGGCGCGTCGCATGATCGCGTCGTTTCGCGCAACGCATGATCTTTATGCCGACGATCCGGCCTTTGTCGAACTGGTCGAACGACTCCGCGCGCACAGCGCCGAGTTCGCGAAATGGTGGAACGCGCACGATGTTCGTGGGGGCGCGTCCGGGCAGAAGGTGCTGACCCATCCGGAGCGCGGCGCGCAATGCTATGACTACGCGACGTTTCAGGCGAACGACGACCCTGCGTTGAAACTTTCCATCTACACGCCTGCGTGAATCGATTTCCCTACACTCGGCGCGTCAGCATAGTGAGGCCAGTAAAGCCGACTATCGGATACGCTCGAGCCGCCGAAGACATGGGACGGGGTAATTGCCCCGCGTGTTTTTCGTCGCTAGGCGCTCGCCGACGATTAGTGGTCGGAAGCCGAGCGTCCGTTCATGGCCGCCCTCTGCTTGACAGCGATCGGCGGCACGCAACCCACAACAGCCGGTCGTGCTGTGTGGGACGCAACGGAAGCTAACCGAGTGGTCCGGTCACCCACGACAGTATTCGGGGGGGCGGATCCGGCCTGAGCCGACACTAAGTCGGACTGAGTCTAACGTCGGCAGCCTGGGGCACTGCTGACCCTTTGCGGCCTCGCTCGGCGAGACTGCAACTGCCCGCGTCACCCAACTCACAGGCTGCGACCATTGCCCCTATTCGAGGTCGTGGGATTGACCCATACACTTCGATTCTTAGAGTAGTCACTCCCTGAACGCCGCGTCCAGCTTGGCGTCGCGCGAGGTGTTGAGATGCGCTCGCCCCGCCGCGGCCCAAGTACGCTCGGCAACCGCGCGTAACATATTCAGATCCCGCTCTGACCACGCGCGCGGAGCGGCGGAATGCACGACAAGCATCGCGACTAGGTTGCCGTTGCTATGCAGCGGCAGCGCGGCCTCCGCCTGGATCCCAAGTCCGAGGTGTGCGGCTCTCTGCGACTCGTCGAATCGAACGTCGGTGACCATGTCGTCAATTATTAGCGGCTTTCCGGCCTTAAAAGCGGTCACGATCCAATCGCCATACTCCGCTGTAGGGAAACGGTGCGGTGGCGAGTGGCTCGATGTTGCGCTCAAATGCCGTTCCGGTCGCGAAGCCGTTCCCAGCGCAGACACCAGCGCCCACGAACGACTGCGAGAAGGGACGAAATTGAAAGCCACCCAATTTTCGAGAGCTTTCGCTTGCTCGCATGCGCCTGTACCCCAGTACAGTGGACTTGATCGGTCGAGCCTGGACTGCCTATCAGCCACGGGAACCAGAAGAGCCGCCTCGACGGCACGGAACCAACTCGCACCGCCCCACCCCACGAACGACCGGTAAGCTTTGAAGCCCGTGCTAGCAGACGCCACGCCCCTACTTGGAATGCGACATTTACCCGCAGCGTCGTGACCACAGATCAATGCTGCGGCAAATCACTACATCTTCAACTCGAGCGCTTTCTTACTGCGTCGTGCGAGCAAGTTTGATGCAAGCGAGGAAGCGCTATGTCGGAATGACCACAATGACGACTTCATTGGAAATAAAGATAACGATCAACGAGTTTGTCACGCCAGACCTGTTTCGCGCCGTGTCTGCCGTCTCAAATCCAAGGCAACGAGCGGCGCTACTTAAGCGCCTCGCCGAGGACGCGCTGCGCAACAGCGGTCCGATCAGTCAGATAGCGCCAACTGCGCCCTCCGGTGCGGCAGGCACCAGTGTCGCGCCGCGGGTGATTCAATCCGGGGCTGAGCCAAGTACATTGTCGATTAACCCTGCGTGCCTCTTCTCCGAGACAGGCGTTTGCGACGAAGACCGAAGGCAGCTCGAATGCACGGCCGACGTGGCAGGAGCCCGCTCACAGCGTGAGACCGTCGCGTCTTTGGTAGCAATCGTCCCTGACTGCAAGGCAAGCGCGATGAGTTCGACAAAAGAACCGACGATGCCTGAGCCATCTGTCGAATATGGTGAGACGCCCCACGCGCACACTACCGCCCAATCAAGCGCCCGGCGCGACTTCCTAACGCAGGCGTTGGTAACGGCGACGCTCGCTATTGAGAGAAGCGCATACCGGCTCCGTTGCGCCATCATCGGTGAGAAAGAACGGCGAAGAAGATAATTGGTAAATGATGGAGCAGCCTTGCACTGCCCGCTGCTCCTTGCGTGCGAACGATCCGACACATGCATGATTCCGTTCTTCGTTAGCGGTAATTCCTCCGCATCTGGCGAACCCAACTGAGGAGGGTCAAGTTTGTGTCCGCAGCCATAACTTGCGGACGCAAACACGACTCCAGACGATCTTGATTTCCTCCCTCTCAAAGTCACGCATATCGATGAAGGCGGCCCGCGCTGCTTTGATCCAGAGGGCAAGCGCCGGTTGATCGAGGCATGCCAAAGACCGGGAACGTCTGTGTCCAAGCTGGCCGTCAAGGCTGGCGTAACGCCAACCAGTTGCCTAAACGGGTCCAGCGCGAGCACGGAGTAGAATGCCACCGCGCGGAGAGGCCTCTTGACGTCCGGGTGCCGGTGTTCGTGCCGGTCGTAGGGCTCGCACCTTCCGGGGCAGTGAGGTTTGAAGCCTTGCCAGCCTCCACGCGACGTGAAGCAAGGCGGCCCTCGCACCGCCCGCCGTTGCCCTCACGCCTGGTGGCGCAGTTGCCCAACGGAATGAGTCTTGAACTCGAATGTGGCCAACAAGATACGGCGATGATCGGCGCGCTGAGGAGTCGCTGACGCTGCGCTTCGCCGATGACCTGAGGGTCAATCTCTACCGCGGGGCAATCGACCCCCGTTGTGGCATTAACACCCTTGCCGCCGTGGTCGACGACTCGATGCAGATGGACCCGCTCGCTCGCGCCGTGTAGGGATACGGGCGAAATTGCGCCGAAGGCGCAGCACGAGGAGGTCATGCGTCAGGTGGTCGAAGCGGCAGGCCACAGCCGGCCATCGATTGCAAACGAGTATCTATCTATCTATCGACGCATAGGGTGCAGCAGGAAGAAGCGCCCGGAGTCACCCTCGACCGGGTCCGTGATGCCATCGTTATGTTCAACGACAACAAAAAGGCTGCCGCAAACTTCCTTTAGATCTCAAGGCAAAGCGCGTATCGGATCCTCAAGGGAAGCCGCGAGTGTGACAATTAGCAGAAAGACCTAACTTGTCACACGCGAAAATTCTAGAGTTCCCGTTTCGTGTCAGAGGGTTAGCGGAGAGGGACCAGCACAAAGCGCCATATCAGTGATATGGCCTATGGGTTTAGTCCCGCGCTTTTCGGTCAATTCAAGAGCCAATCCAACGACCGGCTGGTCATAGCGTGATAGGTGAGAATGGCGGCCAAGGCGAGCACCACAGCGAGGTGCGAGCTTTGCGCCCAGGCGGTAAGCGGCGCAAAGGTATTCGATCGGCGACATGCGTTTCCTGTGGTGGCGGTTGCTGGCCATCGAAGACGGACGATTCTTCGTGTGTGCCTTTCGGAAGCAGGCGGAAGTATCCTTTCACTCAGTTTACCTTACCTTCTTTCACGCGCGCGTGTGGCGGCAAGTAAGAGACAGCCGCGCCTCAATGCTTCATTTCAACGCTTTCCTTTCAGCGAGAGAGGCAACTTCGTCCGCGACGATTTCTCGCCCCTCGATTGTTACTGCGGAAGCCATCTTTGCGGCCATTACTATTTCTCCTGAGCGCTCGGGCGGCACCGTTTTCTATGAGTGGTCACTTGATCTGTTTTCTACTGTGTCTTCCGCTTGGTACTCCGAACTAAAAACTGGCCGTCTGAATAGGATACGCGGACATGCGTACTGAAATGTGTCAGATTCGTCCGCTCTTTCTGTTCCCCGATCAAAGTGATTGGCAACCCACGCTAAAAGCGACCTGTGCTAGGTCCAGCGACTTGCGTGCCTCGGAACGAGCGGTTGGTTTGCCTAGGCCTTACGCACCCCCGAATCTTGCTTCTGCAGGCCGTGCAGCGCCTTGAGGGTGGATATCGCGTTGCACGATTGGGGCAAGCCGCGCCCTACGGCGCGGCTTGCAATTAACGAGGAAATTGCAGACGCGCTGACGGCGCGCCTCGGCTATCAGTCGGCCTATTTCGATGATCCGCGAGCCCAATGAGCTCGATGCCGAACTACACGGTCAGCGATCCGGCCTATGAACATCCGAAAAGCAAATGTGCCCGACCACGAACAACGTCAACGATGCGAAGCAAAGCAAAAGTGTTTCAATGACTACGCGCAAGTCCCAAGTCTTCGTCGTGTAGACCAAATAGCCTGCACCGATAAGCGCCCAGGCGCTCAACAAGTGTGCAAATTGTCCATTAAGCCGCCGTTGAGACTCACTCGGCGCTTCAAAGAGTCGCAGTTTGGACAAGCAGCGCTCGCGAATGCTTAGCCTCGCGCCTACGAAATATTCACCGTTCTGTTTGCGTTCGACTCGGTAGCTGACCCCATCTACTTTGACGCTCATACTGATCTGTCGCTCCGACGTCTCTAGGATGCCGAGCAACGCACTTAGCCGCGGCGACAGGGCGAGACGAGATGACGTCTGCACCACGACATGATCGGTCAGATCCAGACCGCCTGCATAACGGACTTCCAATAGAGCGACTTTCATAAAACCTCCTTAGGTTGAAAAGTGTTTGCCTTCAGCGTTATGCCGAAAGCGGACTACAACGGTTAAAAACAACGATGGCGGCGGTATGCGCGTCGCGATCAGATGCGCCCATCGGCCCTCAAGCGCAGACACGATGGAAATAAACTAGAGGCGTAGCGGCACGCGAATCGTCGCCGTCGATAAACGTCCGGTTCGACGAGTCGGCATTAAGAACGCGACCGACAATGGTGGCGCTACGTCGGACGCGCTGCGTGGGCAAGCGTGTCCTTAATTCCGCTGGGATTGAGAGATGAAGACCTGGTGACGGGCGAGCAGAGCCCGCCTGCCTTTCATGTCGATGCGTTAAAACGCGGTGAGTGAGTTCAATATAGGCCGACAGCCATTCTCCGTAAGGTGCAAAGCTTCTAAAAAACGCAGTCTTTCCGGTTTTGATCGGACCCGCGCCGAGTTCTGTTCGCAACGGAGGTCTGGATAGTTCTTGTGGCAATGCGTTGCCCGAGTTGGATCGACGCTGTGCCTGCCCTACTCTTGACCACGTTTCGCCATCGCTTTCGTTGCGTTTCCGCTCCGATTCTTCGTCGCGGTACCGTCTTGTTCTTGAGCGAAGGGCGAGAACCGCCCGGTGATCGACAGCGTGACTGGCTTCGCCGGCATACCGCATGTCCGAGATATATGGCTATCAAGTCGCGCTGCGTCGAGATAGCGTGCATGCGTTGCGCGAAAATTGAGCAATCTCAAGCGCAAGAAGTAATGTATATCGGACAACGCTAGAACGCCGTCCGGTGCCGTCGGATGGAGGCGACACTCCGCCTCAGCAAATATGGATATGCTCTCGACCGGACAATCGTGTTGAGAGAGCACCGACCGTAGATAACGCAGTGCCGGCTTTGCGCGCCGTAGAGGCGACGTGTGCACCGTGACCCCGCCCAAGTCATCAATCACCAAGAGCTCATCGTCGTTGGTCCCGGGCCTGACCTCGCCCCTCCAATCGTAGTAGTTGACGACGAAAACGCCGAAAGGTGTAACAGCAAGACAATGGACCAACGTCGTCGCGTTTGCGGTGCCCGGCGCATGTTCGAGGATCACGTCTTCACGAAAGTGCACTTTGCTCTCACACACGCGGCCGAATATGGGCGCGATGCGGCGGCGCAACCAGCGGCAGACCCGCCGACGGCGCAAGCCCGAGACTGAATCGTGCTTTTGCAGATGAGCGAGGTGATCGGCGCCGCTTTGCATTCGATCGTTTAACGAACGGAACGCGGATTCTCGCTTATGAATTGGATCTCTCATTTCGTGTTCTCGTGGTTGGTTCATTGCAGTAATTAATCAGTCATCGCAGAGCGCTGAATGTTGATGGACGACGCTTCGCTGATTGCCGCCGCGTGTTGATTCGGTTGAGCGCGTTTCAATGAGTGAACGGTTACGCACATTCCCGACGACAGGATGCCTCTGCAATCAGAAGGTTTCGAAGGGCGCCTAGGCGCTTCATCTGCGCGGGGACGAGGCGGGTTTCTTTCTCTAGACGCTCGAGCCGCCTGAGCCAGTAAGACCGGTCTAGGTAAAGCGGCATGGGCGCTGCATTCGTGCTTAGCAGGTGGCGTATCACGCTTTCGAGGTGCGTCAATTCAGCGTCCGCGAACCGCGAAGGTCGCTTCAGCTCCGATGCTTCAGACGTCGCGGTGGGTTGCCGTTTCATCGCACGCATGCTTTCGCTCCACCAGCGCGAGGGCGCTTCGCGCGCATCGGGTCGCGCGTGCGCGCTCGAGACCACATAAGGCGCGAAAGACGCTGCTTAGGAGCGGCGCTGGGCGCTCGTTGTGCTAGTGGCGGATGACACAGACATTTCGTTGTCGGCATAGCGGCGGAGAACTGGTTTGAACAAAACCAGCATGCCCGCGACAGCGAGAAGTCAAGGCGAGGCCGTGACCTGAAGCAAATACAGGAAGAAAGCTCCCGCCGCGCCATGCACGCAGGGTCATTACGTCTGTATGCTCCCACTGTGAGGAACAGAGGCACGGACGAAAGCGGCAGCCGCCACGACTCGCTTAGAGATCACGGTACCTACCGCGCCGAGCGGCAAAAAAAACGCGGCCGCCTTTACGCCCTACACGATCTGTATTACTAACTTTCTCGTTGGCGGGTACGAAAGCATTAATGCGACAGTCGCGTGCTTGGTGTGTTCTTCTTGCTGCTCAAAGTCGCAGGGGCTCGACGGTAAGCTGACAGTCTCCGCCAATGTCGTACATCGCATTTCAAACGCATGGAACGCGAACGCGAAATCAGCCACTCGGAACGGCGCGGGACGACGCTGGTTCCGGAAGAGATGGATGGCCCTGACGCCCCCCAGATTTGGTTAATGAGAGGAGCGCCTATTCAGCGGGTGAAAAGGTGGGAAAAAATCATGATATTTTGTGAAAGCAAGCTTCCTGCGGCTTAAGCCCTTGACCCGAAGAGATCTGTTGGCGATTCAGGGGGTGTGCCGAAAGCCGGCAACCGGAGAAACGGCACACGCTGACCGCCGTCACTTGCCGCTTCGGGCCCGTTGTGAAAGCAACGCGGGTTCTGTCCTCTGAAAGCGATACGTTCGTAACGGTTTCACCGGTTCGACGAATATCATGATATTTCCACGCCGCTTGTCAATTTCTTGATAACGATGCGCTATTGGCCACAGCAGTACCGTGGCGAGCGGGATGCGACCGGTAATTGTGAGCGCAAAACGACAATGGCAAAACTTGCCGAATATTTACACCCCTCGACAAGCTATCGCCGATCTCAATGGTGAATGAGAAACGCCCACGTTTGACTGCGCACGGGTCAGCGCGGAGGCGTCTAATTCGCTGAGCAGCCTTGTCAGCCGAAGCCTTAGGCCACGAGGGACGCTCTCCGGAGAGCGTCCCCTGGGTTGATGCGAGCAGCTAAGTCGTTGAATCGGCGCCGAAAAAACCTGTTACAAAACGTGCCGAATATTCACCTCCTCCTAACTCGGCACGCCTTTCGTATTATGGAATCTTCCATTCCGCTGCAAAAAAGCCTTTTTACGTGCCAAATGTTAAACCGCTTTATCCGGCAAGCTTTATGAGTGCGACGGCTCGTCACGCAAGGAGTTGTGCTTTGGCGGGGGAGGCAATCGCGCCGCCACGAACAGCGCCTCGCTGCGTGTCGGCTCCTCTGGTCTTTTTGTTCAGCGATCTATTATCACCGATCTTAATGGTGAATGAGAAACTCCCGCGTTCGACCGGCGCACGCGTCAGCGCGCAGCCCTTTTTCGCTGGACAGCCGTGTCAGCCGAAGCCTTAGGCCACGACGGACGCTCTCCGGAGAGCGTCCCACTGCGTTGGCGCGAGCAACCAAATCGTTGATTTCAATGAAAAAAGCCCTTGTTACAAAATGCGCCGGATATTCACACCCCCCTTATTCGGCGCACTTTTCGTATTATGGAATTGCTGACTGCACGGCTCTGCTGCGGAAACCAAAATTAGACTCCCGGAAGCGTCTGCTGGCGGCTAACGGCGCTTCCTACGAGGAGGCAACGGCCGTAACAGTCTATGAACACGCGTGCCAAAGAAGCTGTTGGAACTCATTTGGCGACAAGCGTTCCAGATCGCACCCTTCGCCTGAGAGCGCTTGGTCCCGGATTGTTCAGACGTGCTTCGCCATGCGCTAAATAAGGTGGCCGCCGCTCGGCGTAAGACGCACGCCGCGGTGGCACTTGGCGGAATCGAGGCCTCGGTTTTGGAGATGGATGTTAGCCAGGTAGATCGCCGAGCAACGACAGCTGACTACGCGCCGGATTGTCGAAGGACCCACCGCGATGTTCGCTAGGCGCGTAATCACCGAGGCACGCTTGCGGGCACATCGTGCGACGGCGGAGCCTTCTTTGCAAGATTAATTCACCCCTACTTAAATTCCTTGCGTTGGACTGGGGCATGCGCCAGCGCGAAGCCCTACGTCGCTAAGCAGCAGTGTCAGAAAAAGCTGGCGACCCGGAGGGACGCTACCCGGAGAGCGTCCCATCGGGTCGACGAGAAAATCTAAAGCACTGAATCCACAGCGAAAAGGCCTTGTTACAAAACTTGCCGAATATTCACACCCCCCCTTATTCGGCAAAATTTTCGTATTATGAAATCGCGCATTTCACTTTTTTCTTTGGGAAACCCAAACTTAAGACGCCAGGCGCGTCTTCCGGTGCGGTTTGCGGCGCCTTGTCGAGGAGGCAACGGCGGAACGGTGTTCGAGCGGGGGTTACCCAGACTGCGCTTATCGCTCGAACTCGCTTGAACCAGGGTTGCTTCCGACGCGCTCCGTCACTTCCGAGACGAGATGGCCGCCGCTGGGCGTAAAGCGCACGCCGCGGTGGCACCTTCTAAACAGAGGTCATCGATTTGCGAAATGGAGGTTAGCCCAGTAGATCGCCGAGAAACGACAACTGACCGGGCGCCCGATCGTCGAAGAACACGCCGCGACGTTCGCTTGGTGGATAACCACCGAGGCACGCTTGCGCGGGTGCAACGTGCGCGAGAGCGGAGCCTGCCGTTGGAGGATTTGATACCCGCCGCACCGAAACTCCTTGCGTTCGATTGGCGCATGCGTCGGCGCGAAGCACATTACCTCGTGAGCAGCGGTGTCAGACGAAGCCCTTAGACCAGCTAGGGACGCTATCCGGATAGTGTCCCACTGCATTGGCGCAAGAAACTGAATCTTTGAGCCTAATGGAAAAAACGTTTGTTACAAAATTCGCCGAATATGCACACCCCCCTTATTCGGCTAACTTTTCGTATTATGGAATCGCTAATTCCACTGTTTCGTTCCGGAAACCAAAAATTAGACTCCCAGAAGCGTCTGCTGGCGCGGCTAACGGCGCTTTCCACGAGGAGGCAACGGCCGGAACGGTCTCTGAAAAGGCGTGCCAAGAAAAGCTGTTTGGGATTCCTCTCACTTGGCGACAAGCGTTTCCAGATTGCACCCATAGCCTGAAATCGCTTGGCCCCGGATTGTTCAGACGTGCTGCGCCATGGCTAGACAAGATGGCCCCTGCGGGGGCGTAAGACGCACGCCGCGGTGCGCCTTGGCGAAATCGAGGCCATCGGTTTTCGAGATGGATGTTAACCCGGCAGATCGCCAAGCAACGACAACTGACCACGCGCCGGATCGTCGAGGGACGCACCGCGATGTTCGCTAGGCGCGTCATCGCCGAGGCACGCTTGCGCAGTGACAGCGTGCGCGACGGCGGAGCCTGCCGTTGCAGCGGGTTGAATTCCTCCGCACTTTGCCAGAAGGCGATAAAGCGCTTGCCTCGAGATGTTCAAGCTCTTCGCGGCTTCCGATTTGACGCCATTCGCGCCCTTAAGGGCGGCGATCACCTGATCGGGCGTGATCACGGGTCGCGATAGACGCTCCGCGGTGGCAAACGTCGAGATGTATGCCGTTGCCTTTGCGGCGAGACTATGTCCCGCGGCTTCCACTAACTGTTGCATGGCCCGCTGATGAAGCTCTGGATCGGGCCGATGGTCGGCCCGCTTGATGGGTGCCGGTACCCCGGTAATTTGCTCGTACATTCTCTGGAGGTACGCATGGCGTAGTCCATGCACCGTGACGCCCAAGCCGCCGCGAGAAATGCCCTCCTTTTGCAGGACGTGGTAGAAATGGCGATACCACTTCTTCAGGGACCACGGCTCTGGAATCATCGACCCCGTGCGTGGGTTGGCAAGCCTTGCCGCGCGGATCAGAACTTCATATTGCCACTCGGCATCGATCGGCACGAGCCTGGGCCGCCCACCCTTCGTGCCGTCGATGACATGCAGGTGGCCTGATACGCGCAAACACTGCAGGGGACGCAAGAGCATGCTTTCCTGTGCACGCAGCCCAAAGGTGGCCTGCAACTCGACCTGGATTGCGACCCAGCGATCGCACTCGCAGAGTCGAGAGATCGTGTTGTAAACGTCGACGTTGGCCGCTTCCCAGGATTTATCTTCCTGAGCCACATAGTAGCGGCGATATCCGTCGGGCCGCTTGATGTAGTCATCGACGGTTCCCACGAGTTGATGCTTTCTCATCCACGCGGCGAGTGTTCGCCAGTAGGTGAGCTTGTTTTCGACGGTGCCCGGCGCCTGCTCCTTCTCAGTGACCCAGAGCTTAACGAGATAGGCGATGTGTTTTTCCGAGAGGTTCCACGGCGACTGAAGCGCAAATCCGCCCTTTCGTAGTTCGCGAAAGCCGGCGATGAGATGGCGCACGCGGTAAGTCTGTGTCTTGATTGAGATCGCGTTGGAGGTCACGCGGGTCTTGCTATGGGCTCTGGATAAGTGGTGCTGAAAGAGTTCGGTGAGCTCTTTCGTGAGCCGCTGAGGCAGCCCGGCGTTGTCCAACAGTGTCGAGAAGTTGAGTTGGATTTTCACGGCTGTGATCCGAAAGGCGACGTTCTCACCTATCAAAAGAACGTCCCGGGGTGGTTGGAATACTGCACGCTTTGCTTTCCGGGATCTTAGAGATCAGATTTTCGATTCACCCGGCGCAGGGAAGCACTGCGACCCGATGATCCCTACTCCGGACGAATCCGGAGTCCGGCTACTTGACCGCAGGCAAAAGCCTGTCGAGCCAAGCAATTCTTGTTGCGCATTTTGTTTTCGGCTGCGCGGGCCGACAGAAAGAGATCAAGAAATCCGCACTCATGGTGCAAGTGATTTCCCGTCTCGAGAGCTTGTTCATCACGGTCGCCTCGATGTGGGACCGCGTGAGTCAGGCTTGGCGTGATTGCCGGAGACGAAAGGAAAGTAGACGTTCGCACTGTCCGTGCGAGGTTGTTCTCAGTCGATGAGGTTCTGCGTTTTTCTGGAAAGGCTAGCGTTCATGCGGTTCTGATGGGACTCAGTTTCCGCAAGACGTGGCCAGCTTGGTGGGCAGCGAAGCTGCTGGACAAGAAGATTGCGCTCATCGAGCGCGAGGGTAGGTACAAATGGAGTGCGCTGCACTCAGGTCGATGCGTCGGTGACGCGGATAGGTAGATAGGATACTAGGAGCTTCGGAGCGCGAATTCCGATGGAAAGCTCGCGATTTTGGTATGCCTTTTCCGTTAGTGCCTTTCAACACCCATACAAATGAAGCTCGGCATGCGCAAAGAAGGATTGAGCCTAGGACTCTTTCGCACGACCATCGTGCGGACGCGGGCTGATGGGGCTCAACATGTGGGCGAAATTCTCGCTGATGCCGATCCGCACGAGTCTCATCGACGTGACGAGCATCCGCTTCGGCAAGCTCGACGAGTTCTTCGA
>NZ_JALQDN010000025.1:0-668 GCF_023631205.1 Caballeronia sp. NCF2
CCCACCTTGAGCCTCACGCCGTCCCTGTCGCCACCGCTTGCCCTGCGGCCTGTGCCCCTCGAAATGCTGGTGATTCCGCCTGAACTTGACGGCGGCGCCGGCCTGAACCGCGCGACCACCGGGCGAGCCCAGATCGCAGCGACCAATGATCTTGACGCGATCCGGGCGTGGCTGTCCCGCTTTGTCGACACCAAGACGACCTTCGAGAACTACCGCAAGGAAGCCGAGCGGCTCTTGCTCTGGTCGCTCACGGCACTCGGCAAGCCGCTCTCTTCGCTCACCCACGAAGACTGCCTGCGGTATCAACATTTCCTTGCCGACCCGCAACCGGTCGCCACGTGGGTCGCAGGCGGCGGCCGGAAACACGCGCGCACCGACGCGCGCTGGCGGCCGTTCTATGGGCCGCTCTCACCGTCCAGTCAACGCCAGGCAACCGTCATCCTGAACGCCATGTTCTCGTGGCTCGTGCAGGCCGGTTACCTCGCCGGCAATCCACTGTCTCTCTCGCGGCAGCGGACCCGACACGCCGCGCCGCGCATCACCCGGTATCTGGAGCCGAGCGTCTGGCAGGAGGTCAAAGACTTCATCGCAACGATGCCTATGGAAACGGACCGCGAAAAAGCCCACGCGTACCGCGTCCGATGGCTGTTCACGCTGCTCTATCTCGG
>NZ_JALQDN010000026.1:0-723 GCF_023631205.1 Caballeronia sp. NCF2
ACGATGCCTATGGAAACGGACCGCGAAAAAGCCCACGCGTACCGCGTCCGATGGCTGTTCACGCTGCTCTATCTCGGCGGGCTGCGCATCGCGGAAGTCGGCGCGAACACCATGGGCCAGTTCTTTGTGCGACGCGATGTGGACGGCAACCTGCGCTGGTGGCTTGCCGTTCAGGGCAAGGGCGACAAACAACGGCTGGTGCCGGGCACGCGCGAGATGATGATGGAACTCTCGCGCTATCGGCAGCACCTTGGACTCAGCGCCCTGCCGTCGCCCAGTGAAGACACGCCGCTGGTTCTGCCAATCGGGGCAACGGCATTCAACGAACGCACCGAGACCTGCGCGCCGCTCACGCGTGCCGCGCTCCACGCCATCGTCAAAGACGTGTTTGCGGGCGCTGCGGCGCGCCTGCGCCAGCGAGACGATGCGCCGAGCGTGCGAGCCGATCTGCTCGAGAAGGCGTCCGCGCATTGGCTACGCCACAGCGCCGGCTCGCACATGGCCGACCGTAAGGTGGATCTGCGCACGGTGCGCGACAACCTCGGGCATGCATCGTTGACGACAACCAGCGTCTACTTGCACGTGGACGACGACCGGCGCCATCAGGAAACCGAAGAAAAGCACCGGGTAGACTGGTGAAAACCTGACCGAACAACGCGCTGTGCCTTCCACGCCACGCGTCCGATTGCCTCTAAGTTATCGCGACACCGCCCATGAAAGTGC
>NZ_JALQDN010000027.1:0-2360 GCF_023631205.1 Caballeronia sp. NCF2
TATTGAGACTTACGTAAGTCATGACATCTATATGAACGCATCCCTTTTGCGCTAGTTTTTGTGTGTTTTGACGTCGGACAGGATGGGGTTGCGGCTCTATATCCGGCCTTGTTGCAGCTGGTACTGTTCGCTGCGGGCCCCTATGAAATCCGCTGACTCGCACCTCATTCACCACGCGAGCTCAATGCTCTACATGTCATACAGGTTTAGCGAGTCCTGGTCCTACCTGGCTTGTCATCACACTCGATTTCCAACGCAACCTTTCGTCGTTCACCTTGTGTAAAAGTCAACTGTCTACGCCGTGCGTGTCATTCAGGCTGGCTTCGCGCTGACGAATTCCCTCTGATAGGGCCGGTCGTGAGCCAATACAGCCCAGATCGTGCGCGCCATTTTGTTGGCCAGCGCAGTGACTACTACGTTGTATGGACGACGTTTGCAGATCTGCTCGATCCATGGACTTGGCTCTTTGGCATGGGTCAGTACGCTGCGCGCGCCATGAATCAGCAGGGTGCGCAGATAGGTGTCGCCCCTCTTGCTGATGCCGAGCAGATTGACCTTGCCCCCCGAACCTGTTTGCTTCGGCACGAGACCGGCCCACGCGGCGAACTCGCGCCCCGATGTAAAGGCCTTCGCGTCGCCCATCATCGCGACTGCCGCCGTCGCGCTCAGCAGGCCTACGCCAGGGATCTCGCTGATCGCCTTCACCGCCCGGTCTTCTTTGACCCATTCGCGCATACGCCGCTCGATCCCGGCAATCTGCTCATCCAGCTTCGTCAAGCCATTCCACTGCTCACGCAGCGTATCGACCAATGCGGCAGGCAGACGCTCGGCGATCCGGCCGAGCACCGCCGGTATCTCACGGTTCAGGGCTGCTCGCCCTTTGCTCATCACTTCGCCGTATTCCGTCAACAATCCACGCAGCGCATTGATCTGCATTGTGCGGAACTTCACGAGTTGCTCGCGCATCCGGTGCAGCGCGAGCATAGCCTGTTGCATTTCGGTCTTTACCGCGACCGGCTTGCCGGGCTGCTGGACTGCCAGCCAGATCGCCCGGGCGTCTGCCGCGTCGTTCTTGTTGCGGATGTTGAACGCTTTCACAAATTCCGCCGGCATCAACCTTACTTCATGGCCCATCTTTCTGAGCTGCCTCGCCCAGTGGTGTGCACCACCACATGCTTCCATCCCGATGAGGCAGGAGGCACGGTTCGCAAAGTGCTGAAGGAACTTCGCCCGCTTGACCGCTTTGTTGACGATCTCGCCTGTTTCAGGGTCAATGTAATGCACTTGAAACACCGTTTTCGCGATATCTACACCCACCGCAGTGCAATTCATTTGGATGCTCCGGTTGGCCTGGAAAGTCTCATATTTTGCACGTGGGCACAGTGATGCCGCCCGGGCTCCACGGGGATCCACGCTCCGTTACTTAGCCGCTTGCGGGTGGGACGCGTTCATTTCAATTCACCACAGCTCGGCTTGTTTCCAACATGCGGCGATGATCGATTTGCGCTTCTGCCCGCTCTTGAGCTTATTGCGAGCGGTGTACTTCAGTTCAGCGAGGTTGTCAGGACAGAAGTTGGCCAGGGCGTGCCGCTTAAGCCAGGCCCACAAATACTCGACCGGATTGAGGTCTGGGGCATAGCCGGGCAGCAGTGCCATCTGTATTGCTCCATGCGTGCTGTCGAGATATTCGCGCACCACGCCGCTTCTGTGCTGCGCAGCGCCATCCCACACGATCAACAACTTGCGCTTGAACTGCGTGCGCAACGCCTTGAGAAATTCCACAATCTGCGCGCTCTTGATTGCGCCATCGTGCAAGCGAAACAGGAAATTCGCGCGGGTGAGGCCGGCGATGGCCGAAACATGCTTCCAGTTGAAGTGAAACTGGATGACCGGCGTACATCCCTTGGGCGCCCAGGTGCGCGCGCGCGTGGGACGCTCCGAGAGGCCCGATTCATCAATGAACACGATCAGTCGTCGTTCGGCGGCACACTTTTTTTGAGCGCAGGCCAAGTTTTGCGCTTCCAAGTCAGCACAGCTTGCTCATTGCGTTCGATGGCCCGGCGCTCTGGCTTTTGCGAACTGAAGCCCAGCGCGCCCAGCAGTCGCCAGACATGGACCTCGCTGAAGGTGATGCCATACAGTCGCTCGATGAGCGCCCGTACGCGTCTGAGTGTCCACAACTCGGCACCGAAACCGTGTGCCACTGGACCTTGCAGCAGCGCCACGCGCAAGCTCTCCAACTGGCCCACATCCGACTGCGCTGGCCGGCCCGTGGTCATGACGCGTAACGCCTCGATGCCGCCTTCGTCCAGACGGGCCTTCCATGTGTATGCCGTCTGCCGCGCCACGCCAACGGCCTT